>CABSAH010000001.1 GCA_902475645.1 uncultured Christensenellaceae bacterium
AGCGTAAAAAGAAACCGAAGGAGGTGATTGAGTGGTAGACACAAAGGCGTTGCATGGCGTAATTATATCAAGGGGCGAGACCCAAAGAAGCATTGCGAAGAAGATAGGGATGCCACTTTCAACATTTTGCACTAAGATGCGGCGAAAATCGTTCAACAGTGATGATATGTTCGCACTGCGCCGCGAGTTGGGGATGAGTGACAGCATGGCTATCGAAATTTTTTTTGCAGATGAAGTAGCGTGAGAATCTACCAGCAAAAGAAAGGGGCATGAGGTGACCTGACTATTATTCAGGTCACATCCGGAGGAAAGGAGGCGGAGATGCGCGACAGACTTTCGTTGGGACTGATAATTTTTTGTGTGGGCTTGGTCGTAATCGCGGTGGCGAGCTGGCTGTGCCACACGGCATGAGAAAAGGAGGAAAGATGCTGGATGGATTGGGAGGTTACAACTGACATCTTCGGCCAAGTGGAACTACGAATTTTTTTGACCTGTGACCAATGGCATGAACTTGAAACGTCACCTGTTTGGCATCGTCTGATGGAATTCGTGGGAGAGCTTGAAAAAGCACAAGAGCGTTCTGCGCCGACAAAGGTTCAACCTTGATAGGCAGCGGCGCTGAAAATTCTTCCGTGTAACCCACAATTTCCGCGCCCCTGCGTCGAGTGTATGACCGTACAAGGGTAGGAGTAGGCTCACATTGAAATGGCTTGCCATCAATCATCAAATATACATTTGTTATGGCGGTGGGGAGCTGGGAAGTATTTTCAAAGCACAGCAAGAAGAAAGCCGTTTGCCGTAATGCACGCCACTCAATGCAGCGGACTTGAATGGACGGGCGTTTGACCACAAAAGCATAAACGGACGCTACAACAGCAACCAGCGTGCTTATCACAGTCACAGCAAACGAGAGCGAATTAGGAATTTCAATTGCTGCTATTTTATCCCATAGCGACATAAAGAACACCTCCGTTTATAGGAGATTATACCACAAAAGCAATCAAAAAGGAGGAAAAGAGGAAATGAGAAAGTGCGAAATTTGCGGGGCAAACCTTGACAGCGGGGAGCGCTGCGACTGTGAGCGCGAGAGCGACAGGGAGAAGCTTGACAGGGCGTGCTGGATGATAAAAGAGGCCATATCCACCATGCGCGTGGCTGACAGGCTGCTGAGGGAGTGCGGGATTAAACCCTGCGCGATCCTTGATTACGACCATGATATCACGGACAAGTATGGGCGGCACTTCCAGCTCCATTCCGGCAGGGAAGCCTTTGAGCGTATCACCGGAGAGAAGCGGAAGGAAGAGCCGACGGGCTATGACTTTATACGGGCGTCAACCATATACCGCGGAGTAAAAATCATAGAGCTGCGATAGGAGGGCGAGGGCAGTGGATTTTGAAAAGATGATGCGCGAGATGATACAGCAGGCCGTGGACGAGCGCATACACTGCGCCGAGGCGGTAGAGGAGCGCATGGTACGGGCGCACGGCGAGTATGTGACTGTGACGCAGGCCGCTAAGCTGCTAAATGTCAGCCCGTCCACGGTGCGGCGCATGCTCGATGATGGGCGGCTTGTCGGCACAGCCCAGGGTGCGCCGCTGGTGATGGTGCGGAGCATGGCGGAGATGGCCGAGACGGGCAAGACGCGGCGGGAAAAGTACCCCGATTTTAAGATAGTCAGGAGGCAAGCATGACAAAGCTTACAAGGGCTGAATTTGTTGCCCGTGCCGTGGCGGATATGAACCGCGCAAAGCAGCGTGGGCGCAGGGAGGCGTGGCTTTCGACAAGAGACCACATAGAAGCCGAAAGGAGGAAGCGGAGGAAGTGAGCATTTTCAAGATTATCCTATGGGCATATCTGCTGGGCGGCGAGGCCGTACTGCTGGCGATTGCTTTTAGCATTTGCCGCAAGGACGTAAGGAAGGGGAGGAAGTATGAGCAAGGAGACATTTAAGAGCCGTGTGTACACGGACAGACCGCCATATGCGGATTTTGACGCTCCGCATAAATATGGAAGCAACAAGTTAAAAAAAGCCCCGCAACCGGGCAAAATAACCACCGCAGGGCGTGAAAATCAAGTTATAAGCAAGTGTTGCGGTGTCATAGCGTATAACCATTAGGGAGACGGAGGAGTAAGGCAATGAAAGAAAAACTTAACATGGGTATTGAAATCGACAAAGAGCTTATAGAAAGTAATGTGAGCAATGCTGTATGCGCCGCCATAGCAAGTGCATTGGGAGACACAGATGCGTTGATTAGTAAAGCTGTGAAGGCGGTTGTATCGTCGTATGTAGACTCAGAAGGTCAGCCGTGTAGTTCAGGCAGCTATCGCGCAATACCATATCTTAAATATTTGGCTGAACGGAGTATTAAAGAGTCTGTGAAAAGTGAAATAGCTAAAATGGTCGAAGAAAATAAAGAGCAGTTTTCACAAGCCATTCGGGCAGAGCTGAACAAACCATCTGTCCGGCAACAACTGGCTACGGCGTTCATAGATGCGGTCATTGGTGCGGCACAACAGGATTGGAGGATGCCGATATCAGTCTCCTTCGATCGCCACGAGGACTACTAAATGAGGCAAGAGGAGGATACTATGGAAGCAAAAGAAAAGCCCGCTGCGGGAGTTAGTACGCAAGCGAGCCGTGATAAAGCAGGGGAAAACCCCTCTATCGAAAGTATATCATATCGCTTACCTTTTGGTCAAGCCGTACCCTTTGTGGCGTATGAAAAAGTAGCGGGCGGGGCGAAGGGGCTTGTGAGAATCGGGCAGGAGGTTTGCCCGAAGTTTGACAAGAGCAATTACAGCAAGGCCAAGAAGCCGGACGAGACGGGCGTGACACTATATAAGGCGGTTGCCAAGGCGTGGCAGGCGGCATATCCCGAAATAGCCGCCAAACAGCCCCGCAGACACGAGCCACAGGACAGGCCGTGCAAAATCACGCTGAGGGTATCAAAAGACCTGTATGGGCGGTTGCAACAAGACCAGAGGGGACGCACGATGCAGAACACAATCATGGAAATGATTATGGACTGCGTGATGAATCCGGGCAAAACGCGGACGGAGCTTTGGGCGGAGAATGCAATCTTAAAGGCGGAAATAATTTCGTTGAAGGCGAGGCTGAATGATGACGATGAAGAAGATTAAAACTGCCAATATGTCCCGCGAGGACTGGCTCAATCTGCGTCGGCACAGCATAGGCGGCTCCGATGCGGCTGCAATAGTGGGGCTTAACGAATATGCCTCCCCCTTCTCCGTGTGGGCGGATAAGCGCGGGCTGACGGAGGACAAGCCCGACAATGAGGCCATGCGGCAGGGGCGCGACCTTGAGGAATATGTGGCGCAGCGGTTTTGCGCTGAGACGGGCAAGCGCGTTAAGAGGTGCAACTACACGCTGTATAACACGCTGTATCCGTTCGCCCATGCAAATATTGACCGTAGTATCGTGGGAGAGAATGCGGGGCTTGAATGCAAAACAACTTCCGCTTTGAACATGCGGAAGTTCAAAAACGGCGAGTTCCCCGCAAATTACTATGTACAATGCATGCATTATATGGCCGTCACGGGCATGGATAAATGGTACTTGGCCGTGCTTGTGCTTAACAAGGCTTTCATGGTTTTCGAGATAGAGCGGGACGAGGGCGAGATTGCGGCGCTTATGGCCGCCGAGGAGGAATTCTGGGCGCATGTGAATGCGGGCGTTCCGCCCGCACCTGACGGCAGCAAGGCCACCACCGACGTTATAACCAAACTATACGCGGAAGCATATACGGACGATGTTGTCAATTTGGCTGACTGTATGCAAAATTTCTATGAGCTGAAAGCAATACAGGAGCAAATGAAAACGCTGGAGAGCCGAAAGAACGAGCTGCAAAACGTTATTAAAACGCACATGGGAGCCTCAGAGCGCGGAGAGTGCGGCGACTTCACCGTTACATGGAAGAATCAGAGGCGCACAAGCTATGATATGGGACGCTTAACGGCTGACTACCCCGACATAGACTTAGCAGGGTATGCGCGCACTACTCAAACGCGCGTTTTCAAAATAAGCATATAAGGAGAGAAAAAGAAGATGGAAGCAAACAAAATCCAGAAGGCTACGGCCACGGCAGCACCCGCCGCAAAAGCATCACAGACAGTTAATCAGCTAATGAACAGCATACTTGACGGAGAGGGTATGCGAAAGCGGTTTAATGACCTGCTCGGCAAACGCGCGCCGCAATTCATAAGCAGTGTTGTATCTATGGTTAATGCCGATAAGACAATGCAGATGGCCTTTTACGAAAGCCCGATGACCGTAATACAGGCCGCACTAAAGGCCGCGACCTTTGACCTACCTATAGACCAAAACCTTGGCTATGCCTATATAGTCCCGTTCAAAAATTACAAAAAGGATACGGGGAAATCTGTGCATGAAGCGACTTTCATACTTGGCTGGAAGGGCATGCACCAGCTTGCACTACGCACGGGCGCTTATAAGACCATTAACGTGGTGGACGTGCGCGAAGGCGAGCTTGAGAGTTATAACCGCCTTACGGAGGAGGTGAAAATAAACTTTATTGAGGACGAGGAAGAGCGCGAGAGTAAACCCGTTATTGGGTATCTGGGCTATTATCGTTTGGTGAACGGGGCTGAGAAAACAATTTATATGTCCCTAAAGCAGATAGAGGCGCATGAACTGAAATTCCGCAAAGGGCAATCCATGGGTAAAGGCTGGCGGGATGACTTTGACGCGATGGCGCGTAAGACTGTATATCGCAAGCTAATCGGCAAATGGGGCGTGATGTCTATAGACTACCGCACCGTGGGCGAAGGGCAGCAGATAGCGGACGCGCTTGCGGCTGACGCGGAGCAGGAAAAGGCATTGGACAATGCCATAGATATAACGCCGCCCGAAAGCATAGACGCAGAGACGGGCGAAATCAAGGAATAATTTGTGGGCACAGCAGGGCGCGGCACGATAGCCGCCCCTGCGGGAAGGATAAAAGCATGAATTATGTGGGCATGATAGGGCGATTAACCAAAATCCCCGACATAAGACAGACCAACACCGGCAAAAACGTATGCACCTTTACGCTGGCGGTAAACCGCCGCTACAAGGACGCGCAAGGCAAAGCCACGGCTGACTTCTTCTCCGTGCAGGCGTGGGAAAAGCTGGCCGAGCTGTGCGCCCGGTATCTGGACAAGGGCAGCAAGGTATTTGTATCCGGCGAGCTGCGTAACCGGAGCTACGAGGCAAAGGACGGCACAAAGCGGACTGTGACCGAGATAATCGCAAGCGAGGTGGAGTTCTTGTCACCCAAAGCCGAACCCGCAATGCCGCCCATGGAGGAATGGGAGCAGTTCGAGGACAGCGACTTGCCGTTTTAAGGAGGTAGGAGTATGCGAAAAGAATTTGAGGTCAACATGAGCCGAGATATAGGGATTATATCCTCCGCCAACGGATATACGCTTGAGCTTAACCACTGCGGCTTTAACGGATATCCGCCAAAGTGGGATTTAAGGCGCTGGGACAGGCAGAACAACAGACCATTAAAAGGGGTTGCAATGACGGACGATGAAATCAAGGTGCTGTATACGCTTCTCACAGATGAGGTAATGCCCTATATAAGCGATTGCTGAAAGGAGCGACCATGCCGAATAGAATCATAAAGGAGAGCATAACTACAAGCGAAAAGTTAGCGTCCCTTTCGGATTTTGAGTTTCGGCTTTGGATAGGATTGATTACTCAGGCTGACGATGCAGGGCGCGGAGATGCCCGCCCTGCCGTGATTAAAGGCCGCGTTTTCCCGTTTCGGGAAAGGTTAACCGTTAAGGACGTTGGTAGTTCCCTCCGTGCGTTGGCGGATAAAGGCTGCGTCACCCTCTACGAGATAGGCGGGAGGCCCTACTTTTATTTCCCAAATTGGAGCAAGCACCAGCGCGTCCGCGACTGCAAACCAAAGTATCCCGGACCCACGGATGACAGCTTGCGGCAAGTTGCGGCAGATTGCGGCGAAGCGCGGCAGAGTGCGGCTATAATCCAATCCAATCCAATCCAATCCGAATACAATATACCCCCCCTATCCCCTAACGGGGATATCGCCCCCCCTGAGGGGGCACACCCCCACGAGCGCAAGTATGGCGAGTTTGACAATGTGGTTTTGACGGCGGAAGAGGTAGACAAGCTGAAAGCCCGCTTTGCGGACTGGGAAGAGCGTATAGAGCGACTGTCGCAGTACCTCAAGGCTAATCCCCGTAAGCGCTATGGCAGCCACTATGCCACTTTGCTCATGTGGGCGGACGGGGACGGGAAAAAGGCAGCGGTTCGCAAGCCGCTTACTTCCCCGCGCCCGAACCGGCAGCGGGATTTAGTGAGCAGCCGCGCATACAGCGGGGCAGAGCTTGACGGGGTGGGGCATGACCTTTTGGGAGGTGATTAGCTATGCCGACACTTGAAATTATCCAGATTGTCAACGGCGCAACGAAGGTTCTGCGCACGGTGAAAAGCTATCCCGAGCTTTACAAGGCATATCGGCTTATGAAAGCCCGCGGCGCCTTTGTGCGTATGCGGATAGACGGTGAGGTGCTGCCGATTTATCAGGCGGATAGCCGCGTGACGAAGACCGACCAATCTGCGATATGGAGGAAGAGTTTTTGATGAAGCGCACATATACCCCGCCAACCGTGCCCTTGGAGGACGCGGAGCAACGGATAATCTTTCAATGGGCGGCAATGGAGACCGCCGCTTGCCCTGAGCTGGGGCTGCTGTACGCCATACCCAACGGCGGCAAGCGGGCAATAAAAACCGCAATCGCGCTGAAGGCGCAGGGCGTTAAATCAGGTGTGCCTGATATGTGCTTACCCGTGGCACGCGGAGCCTACCACGGGCTATACATCGAGCTTAAACGGCAGCGTGGCGGCACGGTGAGCGAGCTGCAAAAAGAGTGGATAACCGCACTTACAGGGCAAGGCTATAAGGCCGTGGTTTGCAGGGGCGCAGAGGAGGCGATACGGACGATAAAGGAGTATTTGAAATGAGCTGTATAAAAATCAAAAGGTTCCAGACGTGCGATATTTGCCACGTGGAGCGCGAAGTCGAAGTGGCGCTTACGGCGCTTGATTTGCCAATGTACACCGAAGAAGGGCCGTGGGGAGGACGTTGTACGACCATGTGCAGATTAGCGGTGTGTGATTACTGCATGGAGGATTTACGCGACTTGCTTGACACAAAATACGCGACGCGCGAGGAAAACGGCGAAAGAATTTGTTACAAAAGGGAGGACGGGGAATGTACCCGGAAATCTGCGGAAAATGGTACGCCAACTTTAGCACATCCGAATGTACGGCGCTGGCTGAAAAAACTCATTTCAAGGTCAAAAAGGGCAGAGGACCCATTGATGGATAAGTGGCAACGTTTGGAGGAATGAAAGGCATGAATTTATATCTTTGCACGGATTTTTTGTATGAAGCGGGGCTATACGTTGCAGCGGAATCACGGGGCAAAGCGAAGCGCATGTACTGCGATTATTGTGACCCTTTGCTGGATTTTCTCATGGTACGCACATACATAGTGCGCCACGATTTCAAAGCCCCTGCGGGCGTGTATGATGAAAATTGCGAAGCTTTAAGGGCTGCCGGGGTGCAGTATCGTGACGAAACGGAGGAGGAATGAAAAATGGATTGGATAAGCGTTAAGGACGGGATGCCGGAGGCAGGAATATATGTCTTGGCTTGCTGCACAATGAAGGTGACAGACAAAATTAGATACGAGAAAGCGATTGTGATGGCGTTTGTTTGCGAAGATGGATTTGTAGACGTGGACCTTGACAAGGCAATCACGGCAGGCGTAACGCATTGGATGCCGCTGCCGGAGCTGCCGGAGGAGGGAAATCTGTAATGAATATTTGTGATAAATGCAAGAATTATTACCCGAATAATCATTACTGCCAATATTGGGATTGCGATGTCACGATACAACACGAAACGTGCTGCGGCTTTGCAAATATGACTAACGCCGACCTCATCAGGACGATGAGCGACGAGGAACTGGCACATCTTTTAACTAACTGTTCAGTGGCTTCAGAATTTGATAGAAAATTTTGCTATCAAACGATTGTTGGCTGGCTTAGGCAACCAGCAGAGGAGACTGATGATGAATAAAGAATATGTGGGGCGAGAAGAAGTGATAAAAATTCTCGAACATTATGGCCTGTCGGATGGTTCGACGCTCGGCTATCATAGCGGCGCAATAGAGTGTGCAATATCCGCGATAGAGATGTTGCCCGCCGCCGATGTTGCGCCGATAGTACGCTGTAAGGATTGCCACTGGCGCGGGAGTGAAGAGTGCGCCATGTTTTACCGCTGCGAATGTGGGGAGCAGCACACATGGGAGACGGATAAAGACTTTTGCAGTTATGGAGAGAGGATAGACACATGAGCAGAATGTACATACTTGAACACAAAAAGCTATACATCGTGCCGGAGCCGCTGCGAAAGAACCGGTGCTGCCAGTCTTACCGCTGGGAACAGGTTTGCATGTGCAGTGATAGATCTGTACTTGAGGAGGCGATTGCTAAACGGCGAAATCCGAAGGAGTGGAGAATCACAGAAACAGCATACGACGGCTTTTAGAAGACAACATTACCGATCTACACAATGCGACCGTAAAAGTACAGCGCCACGAAGCCGAGCTGTGGAAGGAGGACACATGAGCAGAGCGCTTATAAGCGACCCGCAATGGGCGGGATGGGAGGATATACGGCATATGCGCAGTACGGGCGTGCCGTGGGACAGGATAGCGCATGAGTATGGAGTATCAAAGACCCGCCTACGCAATTACGCAAGGCTTAACGGCATTGATACGGGCGGCGTGGCGCACGCGGGCGCGGTAAAGATTGACTGGCAGGACGTACAGCGCAAGCGCATGGCGGGTAAGACGTGGGCAGAAATCGCAGAGCCTTACCACATAGCGGGCTGCACTCTTTCGGAAAAGGCAAAATTTCAGGGGCTTAAAATGCCCCCGAGCAAGGCTGACCAGATAGCACGGATGGAAAGCCCCGAGTGGGACGGCTGGGCAGAGGTCAGGAAGATGCGCGAGGAAGGAGTATCATGGGAGGACGTAAGCGCGCGCATTGGCGTGAGCGACCCGACCTTGCGGAGGATGGTGGCCAAGCTGGGCATGGACTTCCCCGCGCCCAAGTGTCGGCACAGAAACGGCGGCGGCCATGTGGCGAAGCAAATGACGCTGTGTTGGCAGTGCGCTAACGCCGTGCCGAATAATGAGACTGGACGGGGCTGCTCATGGAGCAGGAGCTTTAAGCCTGTGCCTGGGTGGGACGCGAACGATGGTGAGCGTTCGACTGTCTCTTACCATGTGCGGAGCTGCCCCGAGTTTGTGGAGGGGTAGGGGGTATAAAATCCCTGTGCCGAGGCGGCTCGAACCGCGGGACCACCATACGCGGTAAAATTTTTCGATATTTGAGAAAGGACACAGGCTGTGAACACGAGCACCAAGGAAAAGCGGCAAAGCGAACGCGCGGCAGTGCGGCGGCTCCTGATGTACTGGGGCAATGCCGAGCGCACGCGCACGGACAAGGAGCGGCAGCTCATAGCGATTGACGAAGAAATCGAAAGCCAGTATGACCTTCATCCTCAAAGGCTAACGGGCTTGCCGCACGGGAGCGGGGTATCTGATGCCACATACAATGCGGCGTTAAAAGCCACCCGCGAGATAAAGCGGCTCGAACGCAAGAAGCAGCGCATTGAAGCCGAGTTGCAAGAGCTGAACCATCACGCGGGGATGATTGAATTTGAGGTGATGTGCCTGCCGCCGCTGGAGTGCGAGGTGGTGAAGCTGAGGTATGTGGAGTACGGCGTGGCGAAAAGCGGGTACTGGGAAAAGATTGCACAGCGCATGCATGTATCGCAGGATTGGGCGAAGGCTTTGGAGCGGCACGGCGTGGAGCGGCTGATAAATCGCATAGCCCCATAAAAGACAACACGATACAACACGATTTATATGCTATAATACTATCATCAAAAAAGGGCTTCCGCAGGGGGAGCCTTTTTGCATAGGGGGAAGAAATGGACAGCTTCAAGGAGAAAATGGCGCTTGGCGACCAGATGGAAATGACGGGCGAATATGGCGCATTTGTTGAAAAATTCAAGCCGAAGAAAACAACGGATGATTGCTACACGCCCGATAATGTATATGCCGCCGTCCTTGATTGGGCAGTTAAAGAATACGGCTTGGAGGGAGCGCAGATAATACGCCCGTTTTACCCCGGCGGGGATTACACAAAAGAGGATTACAGCGGGAATTGTGCGGTGATAGACAACCCGCCCTTTTCAATTTTGGCCGAGATTTGCCGCTGGTATAATCAGCGCGGCATACGCTTTTTCCTTTTCGGACCGGGACAAACGCTTTTTTCAGGCAGCGGTATGGACGGTATAAATTATGTCATATGCGATGGCAGTATCACATATGCAAACGGCGCGACTATAAAAACGGGCTTTGTAACAAATTTGGGACAGTATAAAATCATTGTTGCGCCTGACCTTATAAAGCAATTAAAGCGGTCAATTATGAAAATCACAAGGCGGCTACAAAGTCAGTGCCTAAATACGATTACCCCGACCATGTTCTGACGGCGGCAAGGATACAGCGCATTGCGAAATATGGGCAGTCATTAAGGATACGCGCCGAAGATTGCGCGTTTATCCGCGCGTTGGACAGCCAAAGAGGCACAGGAAAGGCGGTTTTCGGCGGTGGTTTTCTTTTGTCGGAGAAAGCGGCGGCAGAGAAAGCAGCGGCAGAGAAAGCGGCGGCAGAGAAAGCGAAGGCAAAAATATGGGAGCTATCGGAGAGGGAGAAGGAAATAATAAGGCGGCTTGGGTGACGTGGATACACACACCCGCCACCTGCAAAGAGTGCAAACACTATGACAACAACAAAAAGCGGTGCGGCCTAAATTGGTGCAGATACCCCGCGCGAAGAGGGGGCGGCACGAGGTGAATTTAAGGCGTGTAGCACATAGATTGCAGCAGGCTTTGTGTGCAAAGGGGATAAGGGTAAAAATAAATCAAGTACAAAGCTACTCTGAAAAGGCTGAAAGGATGGTGAATAAATACGTGATAATCCAGACTGAAAAGCAGATGGATGGCAGAAATAAAAATACCACGCTACTTGAATCCTATCAGCTTGCAGAAGTAGTAAAGCTACTTGCAGGACTGTACAAGGATGCCTAAGCCTAAGACAGACAAGCTCACGCTTACCCCAAAACAAAAAGCCTTTGCAGAATTTTATATACAGTGCGGTAATGCAACCGAGGCAGCACGTAAAGCTGGGTATCCAGAAAAAAGCGCAAAAAGCATAGGCAATGAGAACTTGACAAAGCCCCACATCCGTGCATATATAGACAAACTTACCGCACCAGACGAAGAAAAGCGCATAGCGGACGCGCAAGAAGTCATGCAATTTTACAGCGCCGTTATGCGCGGTGAAGTTAAAGACAGTTTCGGGCTTGATGCAGCTTTGGCAGACCGATTAAAAGCTGGTGATGCGCTGATGAAGCGCTTTATTGCAATGCAGGGCAAGGCGGCAGAGAATGAATGTGAAGACCTTACGCCGCTGGCGAATATGCTGAAATAGGAGGGCGGGACGCATGAAAAAGACCGCCACAATACCGTGGCAGCCGTTAAGCGAGAAGCACAAGGCATATATCCTGCGCGGCATGAATGCCCGAATGTGTGTAGCGGAGGGCGCGATCAGAAGCGGCAAGACAATCGACCATTGCATAATGGCGGCGGCATACTTGGAAACATGCCCCGACAAGATACATTTGGCGTCGGGCAGCACCATAGCTAACGCGAAGCTTAATATTGGGGTGTGCAACGGCTTCGGCCTTGAAAACCTTTTCCGTGGGCGCTCCCGATGGGGGAAGTACAAGGAGAACCAAGCGCTTTTCCTTGCCACTCAGACAGGGGAGAAGGTAGTCGTTTTCACGGGCGGGAAGAACTCAGACAGCTATAAGCGGATTCTGGGTAATTCATATGGTTTGTGGATAGCCACGGAGATAAACGAGCATTACGATAGTGACGATAGCCGCGAAAGCTTTGTAAAAGTGGCTAATGGCCGTCAGCTTGCAGCCGTTCGGCCTTATACGCTATGGGACATGAACCCTTGTAGCCCGCGCCACCCGATATACACCGAGTACATAGACAAGTACCGCGACAACGGCATGAAAGGCTATGTATACGAGCATTTCACAATACGGGATAACCTGTCGATAAGCGAGGAGCGGCAAGCGGAAATAACCGCGCAGTATGACCCCAAAACCGTATGGTATAGGCGCGACATACTTGGCGAGAGATGCACGGCGGAGGGGCTTGTGTATCCAAGCTTTGCGGACACGCCCGAGAGATATATCATCGATGCGCCGCCCGCGATTCAGTATGCCAATGTCGGCGTGGACTTTGGCGGGACTAAATCCGGCCACGCCTTCACGCTAACGGGCTTCACGCACGGGTATAAAGAAATTGTGGTGCTGGATGAATATTATCACGATAACGCCAAGGACGGGCGCTTTAACCCCGACCAGCTTAACGCGGCCTTTATAGACTTTGTGCGGAGGGCACAGCAGAAATACAGGGTTGCAATCGCCCGATGCGACAGCGCGGAGCAGACGCTAATTGAGGGCTTACGCTCAGCCGCAAGCAAGGCGGGCGTGCCGATAGGCATTGAAAATGCGATAAAGGGCGCGATAAACGACCGTATAGCCTTTTACAATTCGCTGATGGCGCAGGAGCGGTTTAAGATTATGAGCCATTGCAAAGCGACAATAGAGGCGTTGCAAACGGCCATATATGATGCGGACAAGATAGACGATGAACGCCTCGACAACGGCACAACGAACATAGACAGCCTTGACAGTATGGAGTATTCGACAGAGGTTGAACAGTCGTCGATTATGTACATAAGGAGATAGCATGCAAGCAATAACCGAATATTTGACGCGCAACGGGTACACGGCGGTTGACGATGCCTATTATGCGCAAATCGCCCTGTGGCAGTCGTGGTACCAGGGCAAGGTGAACAGCTTCCACACTTACAAGCAGTACAACGGACAGCGCAAGGTAACGCGGCAGCGCAAGACAATGGGAATGGCTAAACGTTTCTGCGAGGATTGGGCGGCGCTTCTGCTCAATGAGAAGGTGCGCATAAGCGTAGGGAACGAAACGGCGCAAGCGGCAATGGATGAGATACTAAAGCGCAACCGCTTCGGCGTGAGGGCTAATCAGCTTGTGGAGCTGGCGTTCGCCCTTGGCACGGGCGCATTCGTTGAGTATCTGGACGGCGGCGAGGTAGTGATTGACTATGTGCGCGGGAGCATGATATACCCGCTGGCATGGGATAACGGCATCATTACGGAGTGCGCCTTTGCGTCGGAGCGCAAGCAGGGCGCGGAGAAGTATATATACTTGAATATCCACCGCAAGGATGGGCAGGGGCGGTATGTTGTCGAAAACAAAATGTTCCGCCGTAACGGCGATACCATAACCCCCGCCGACCTCCCCGAAGGTGTAGCCGATGAAGTAATGACTGGCTCGGAAGTCCCCTACTTCCAAATAGTCACGCCGAACATTGTCAACAACGCGGATTTGTCGTCCCCGATGGGCATATCAGTTTTTGCCAACGCGATAGACAACCTCCAAAACATAGACCTTGTTTTCGATGCATATGATAACGAGTTTAGACTTGGCAAAAAGCGCGTGCTTGTGCCGCTTACACTGACACAGACCACAATGGCAGACAGCGGGGTAACTAAGCCCGTTTTTGATGATAATGACGTTGAATTTTATGTGATTGATACCGGAGAGCAGAACACGCAGAAAATCGAGGAAATGAACGGCGCGTTACGGTATGACGCTTTTGAGGCGGGCATAAAGACCGCTATAAACCTTGCGGCCTATAAATGCGGTTTTGGTGAAAATCGATACCGCTTTGAGGGCGGCACGGCTATGACCGCAACACAGGTAATATCACAGGACAGCGACCTTTTCCGCAATCTGAAAAAACATGAGCTTATACTCGATGCGGCCTTGCAGGGGCTTATAAGGGCTATCGCGCAGATGGCGGGCATAGGCATAGGCGAAATAACCATAGAATTTGATGATAGTATCATCGAGGACGAGGACAAGGAGCGGCAGCGCTTCATGCAGGAGATTCGGGAGGGCTTACGGCAGCCGTGGGAATACCGCGTTAAATACTTCGGCGAAGCCGAGGAACAGGCGCGGGCAATGACCGCAATACAGACTATCGCGGAAGGGTTTGAGGCGTAATGCTTACCCCCGAATATATCGACCATGCGCCCGATGAGCTTGTGGAACTGCACCGTCAAGCCGAAGATGATATCCTGCGGGATATGGCAAAGCGCATAAATAGCGCCGATTTGTATATACCCTCCACGCAGTGGCAGGAGCGGAAATTACAGGCCATGGGCATGACGCACAAAGAGATTGTGCGGCGGCTGGCTGCACTCACCCGAAAGACCAATGCGGAGATAGAAGCAATCATAAGTGACGCGGGGGCGCAGGCTTTGAGCCTTGACCCTGACGTGATACCGACTTATAAGGGCATATCCTCTGCACCTTGGGTAAAAACCCTGATTGCAACAGGTATAACGCGCACACAAGGGACATTTAAGAATCTCACCCTTACCACGGCAAAGACCGCCACAGGGCAATTTGAGCGGGTTTTAGACCGTGCATATATGCAGGTAAGCACGGGCGCATTTGCTCAGGATAAGGCCATATTGATGGCGGTTAAAGACCTATGCGCGAGAGGCATCGAGGCTATCACATACCCCACGGGGCATAGGGATTACATTGATGTAGCCGTGCGGCGGGCGGTCATCACGGGCTTGAACCAGACTGCGGGGGAAGTATCCGACAGGCTTGCAAAGGAGCTGGACTATGACCTTGTAGAAGTATCGGCCCACGCGGGCGCAAGGCCGTCACATGCGGAATGGCAGGGCAAGGTATACAGCCGGAAGGGCAAGACAGAGAAGTATGAGGACTTCTATACCGCCACGGGATACGGCACGGGGGCGGGGCTGTGCGGATGGAATTGCCGCCACTCTTTCAGCGCGTATCAGGAGGGACAGGCGCGGGCGTATACCCCCGAAATGCTGGCCAAGTTCGAAGCGAAGGATTACAGCTATAACGGCAAGGCCATGACGGAGTATGAGGCCACGCAGAAGCAGAGATACATTGAGCGGCAGATAAGGCGGTATAAGCGTGAAGCAATGGCCACAAGGGACATAGGGCAGGACGCGGAAGCAGCCGAGGCAAAGGTATATGAATGGCAAAAACGCTTGACCGACTTTTGCCGACAAACAGGACTTAAAAAGAGCTTCCCCCGCGCGGTTGTGCCGGGGTATGGGCGCGATTAACACCGCGCTTTTTCTATGCACAAAATCCCGTTCAGGGTTTTGGATATATCACGCGCAAGCGGGCTGACGAGCATTATACGGATTATAGAGCCGACGGGCTGAAAACGGAAAAGGAGAAAAAACAATGGCAGAAGAAAACAACCAGAACCAGCAGCAGAACCAGCCGAGCGCGGAGCAGATAGCAAACAGCATTGTGGCCGCGATAGAGGCAAGGAGCAAGCGGACGGAAAACGGCATAGTGAAAAGCTATGCGGAGCAGTACGGCATGACGGAAGCCGAAATTGCGCAGATACTCGACAGCGCAAAGAAGCAGAAAGCGGCACAGCCTACACCGGAACAACAGGCCGCAATGGACAAGCGGCTTGATATGGCAAACGGGCGTTTGATATCTGCCGAGATAAAGGCCGTCGGCGGTTCCCTTGGACTTTTGGATGCAGACGCGGCAAGCACGCTGATGGACAAATCCAAGGTAAAAGTTAAAGACGATGGCACAGTAGAGGGCGTGAAGGAAGCCCTTGAAGCATTGAAGAAAAGCAAGCCTTACCTTTTCAATGCCGCGCCCCAAAGGACGGGAATGCGGCAGAACGGAACGGAGGGCAAAGAACCCCCGCACGCGGCAGCCAACGCGGCCTTGCGTGCGCTATTTATGAAAGGAGAATAAAAACACATGGCAATTATTGACAGAAGCGCGGCAGAAGCCCTTATACAGGAGCAGATTGTAGCGGAGATTTTCCAGAAACCCGTGGAGGATTCGACCTTCCTGCGGCTTGCGCGCCGCATGCCCGATATGACCTCCAGTCAGACCCGCATAAGGGTACTTGATACCCTGCCCATGGCCTACTGGGTGGACGGCGATACGGGCTTTAAGCAGACCGCCGAACAGGCGTGGGACAACGTATACATTAACGCGGCGGAGCTGGCGGTTATAGTCCCCATCCCCGAAGCTGTACTGGCTGATGCGTCCATAGACATAATGGCGCAGGTAACGCCGCGTGTGCGTGAGCAGTTTGGCCGCATGGTTGACCTTGCGACCATTTTCGGCATAAATAAACCCGCGTCTTGGCGTGCCGACATAATCACCACCGCACGACAGGCGGGAAACAACGTGGCTGGCGGCACTCTGACCTATGATAACCTTCTGGGCGAGGGCGGCCTTTTCGAGAAGGTTGAAGTCGGCGGCAACGCCATTAACGGTGTAGTGGCTGCCCTTGCCGCCCGCGCCAAGCTGCGCGGCATAAAGACCACGGACGGTCTCCCCATTTTCAAGGCTGATTCCATGCAGGGTGTGACCAGCTATGCCCTTGACGGTGCGCCCGTATACTTCCCCGTCAACGGCGGCTTTGACCCCTCCGTCGCGCTTATGATAGCGGGCGATTGGAACCAGGCGGTATACGCTATCCGTCAGGACGTGACCGTCAAGATACTCGACCAGGCAATCATACAAGACCCGTCCAGCAAGGCTATTGTCTATAACCTTGCACAGCAGGACATGATTGCCCTGCGCGTGGTTTTCCGTATGGGCTGGGCACTGCCTAACCCCGTATCGCCGATAGACGGCACGCGCACAAACTGCCCGTTCGCCTATATCGAGCCTACCACCGCAGTAACCACGCAGAAGGTAACCTTTACCGTTACCAATGGCGCGACCAGTGCGGCCGCAGTAGCCGACGCTAAGGTTGAGGTTGACGGGGTGCGCAAGATTACCGGAGCGGACGGCAAGGCCGAATTTAATCTGCGCAAGGGAACTTACACCTACAAGGTGAGCAAGAAGGACGCGACCACCGTAAACGGCTCTGTGACCGTGGCGGCGGCTGCCGTTAACGAGGCCGTAACCCTGAAATAATCTGTGAATGCGGCGGGGCTAAAACCCCGCCGAGTTAAGGAGGCAAGAATGTGCCCGAATATGTATTTGAACCTACAAGAGTATATCCGCTTTGGCGGCGATATATCTATACACGCGGAAGAATACAGCCGCCTTGAATACGCTGCCCGCAGAAGGATTGACTTGTACACCTTCGGGCGCGTAAAGCACATGCGGGAAGTGCCCGAGGCCGTGAAGCGGCTAATGTTCGAGCTGATACGTCCGCAAGCCCTGAGCGCGGGAACCGCGAACAGCTCCGCCCCCGTTGCGTCATTCAGCACGGACGGGTATAGCGAAACCTATGTAAACACTCATACCGCCGAATTTCTGAGGTATAGCGGGCAAAAGGAAAGAGCCCTGATATATGAGTATCTGGCGGGCGTGACCGATGATAACGGCGTTGCGCTGCTATATAGCGGAGGTGCGTGATATGCAACTGTGCAATGATACCGCAAGCCTTTTCAATAAACTGCCCGATGGTCAGCGCGGGTATACATGGCGAAAGACCCTGCTACGGGGTGTATCGTGGTACGCCAAGGACATATCCAGCGTGACGAATGACGGTTTGCAGACCGCGAGGCAATTCATAGTCCGCATACCCGATACAACGGGATACGGGGACAAATGGGCGCTGCATACGGGGGATTACATGGTAAAGGGGGACGTGGAATACACCCCTGCAATGGCTGAGGCATACGCGCCCGATGTAATGACCGTGACCGCCGTTATTGATAATCGCCGCGCCCCTAATGCTCCGCATATAAAGGTGCTGGGCGCATGATTATAAAAGCTGAATTTAAGTGGAACAAAAGCGTTGAACAGCTTTTGCGCGACCGCAACCTTGAAAGCGGCGGCAAGGTACAGGCGGCGATTGATAATGCCGTTTTACGGTACATAGACCCTTATGTGCCCATGGAAACGGGCGTTTTCAAGAACAAAGCGCGGCAGGATTCAAGCCCCGGCAAAATCGTGTATAATGACCCGCGGGCGCGATACTTGTACTACGGCGAGGTATACGGCCCCAATATCCCGCGATTTGAGGGCGGGGAGCTTGTGGGCTTTTTCTCACCCAAGGGACAGCCAAAGCACCCGACGGGGCGAGAGCTGCACTATCGCGGAGAACCGATGCGCGGGGCGTTTTGGTTTGAGCGCATGAAGGCCGACCACGGCAAGGACATTTTGAAGGAGGCGCAGGATGCCGCTAATAAACAATATTAGTCAATTGCGGAGCTGGCTTTCCGGTTGCCCCGCCATACCCAAAAACGCGGCTATATCCATTGATTACATGGACGGCAGCGCGGCTGAGTACGCGATATATTCCGTGCCTTCAAGCATACGATATCACGAAAACGTGCTTGGCGAATATGTGCCCGATGATATACAGTCCGTGGACTATATATTGTGCTCAAGCGAGAATTACGGCGCGGACATAGAGCGGAACGCGGATAACCTTGGGATATATCAGAAAATTGTGAGCTGGATTATAGCGCAGAACGCGGCGCGTAAATTCCCCAAATGGGCGGACGGGGCTATACAAAGCCTTGTCCCGACACTCACGGCAAACCCGACACAGGCGGGCGCGAATGTAGCCCGCTACCAGATAAACATTAAAATCACATACAGGAGGCTATAAATGGCAAAGAAACCCAGAAAAGCATTTTTGCAGGCCGTGGCTTACAGCAAGGACGCAACCGTTTCCGTTGAGAAGCTTTCGGCGGCGCAGTGGAGCGTGCTCGGCCACGATACGGACGATTTGTCCCACGAGATGAACCCTGACACAAGCACCAGCAAGAACGTACTCGGCGAATCGCGCTTTACGCATAACGGCTATGAGCCGGAAGTATCTGTTGATACCTTCTATGCCGATGCGGAGGAAGCGATTTACGAGACCTTGAAGAACAACGCTATGCTTGAAGATTTCAGCGAGGAAAACAACACGGGCTTTTACGCGAAGTGTGAGCTGGAAACCTTCACCGAAGGAACCACCACGGCAACCGGAACGGCATATGTACAGCGCTGCTGGATTATCCCGCAGTCCATGGGCGGCGATACTTCCGGCTTCCAAATTCCCTTCAATGTCAACCCGTTCGGCGCGGTGCAGAAGTTTAACGTGTCCTACAACTGGACTACCTACGCCGTGACCTTTACAGCGGCTTCCTAAGGCGTTGCAACGGGGCTGTACGGCGCTTATCCTCCCGCCGCAATATAAATCCCCGCTTGACAACATACCCCCGCAGGGGCGATAATAAGGCATCAATTCTGTGGGGGTAAAGTTTAATGAAATGCAAGAAGTGTGGCGCGGAGGTAAACGGAAATTTTTGTCCTAACTGTGGTGCTAAGGCGAAGCGCAAACATACGGTTTTATATATCGTGCTTGGCTTTGTCGCGTTTATAGCCATTATGGCGATAATCGGCAGTATAATAGATTCTGGCGATACAGCCACAACTGGTGATGCGCCCACGCCGAGCTTATACACAACCCAGCCACAAGACACCCAAACAACTGAACCTACTGTAAAACCAACGCTTACGGTTGTACCGACATTAACACCCGAACCCACGCCGGAACCCACGCCCGGCAAGCTTACAATGGACAAGTTTAAGGCATTGGAAACCGGAATGACGTATGAACAAGTGGTCTCCGTGCTTGGGATGGAGGGCGAACTTGGCAGTGTTGTGGACATTGGAGACCCGCAATTCAGAACCGAAACATACACATTCCAAAACAGCTTTTTGGACGGTGGCGGGAATATTATAGTACAGATTCAGGGCGGCGGCCTTGTGACAAAGGCGCAGTACGGGCTTGACTGATATTTGATTGGGAGGATACAAATGAAGTGCAAAAAGTGCGGCGCCGAGGTAAACGGCGAGTTTTGTGGGAATTGCGGGACAAAGGTAAGCAAGCCTAAGTGGAAGGTTCCCGTTATAGTGATTGCAGCAGTGGGCGCAATCATACTGGTGAGAGCGTGCTTGCAGAATATTGTTATAGCCGACCTAAATAAGCCGGAAGTTTCAACGGCTCCGCCCACCACGCCAATTCCGTTGATTACGCCCGAGCCTACGGAAAGCCCTGATACAAACGTGTTTGAAATAAGCGCGTTTAAGGTGGTGTATGTTTCCCACGAGGTGCTTACGAACCGCGATAACGAGCCGATGCTCCTTATCAAGTTTGAGTATACAAACAAGTCAAAAGAACCGACCGCGTTCGGATGGGCAGCAAGCGTTAAAGCATACCAAGACGGCGTTGAGATTGAGAGCAGCCCCATATCATGGTTAAAGACCAAGCAGCCGGAGGAATGTCAAAACCGATGGTTGGAAGTGCAACAGGGCACAACAATAACAGCCGCTGAGACATTTAAGCTGAGGAACATGGAATCCCCTGTGGATATAACGGTAATGGAATGGCCAGGCATAGGGAGCGAAAAAACGGAACTGACGTTAGATATTAAGTGATTGGGGGATTAAGCCGTGAGAATAGTTGAATTGAAGTGCCCAAATTGCAATGGCGACATTACAATAAACACGGATAGAAACTTTGCTTTCTGCCCATACTGCGGAACACGGCTAAAGGTTGAGGAGGCGCAGCAAATCCCCGATACAATTAAGGTTAACCGTGAATGGGAAGCTAATAACTACGTTCTTCGGGCACAGGAATATGAGCGTGTTGGGGATATAGATAACGCGGAAATTTACTATAACCGTGCGCTTGACGCTGACGTTAATAATGCGAGGGCGCGCGACGGCTATAATCGTATGCAACGAATTATAACCGAGCACAACGTATCAATACAGTATATCCAATCGAGTTCCGATCCGCTTGTAAGGCTGATTGTCAAAGAGGCGGGGCAGACCTTGTGCAAGATAAGACGCGGCGAAGGGATTAATCTTTTGCTGCCTATCGGCGAACACCCGCTTTTGTTTTATCAGGGTGGCAGCTCTAAAGCATATGTACGGGTAACAATTAGGAGCCGCCACGACAGAGCCAAGATATACACACAGACGGGTATGTTATGGAATAAGACTTCTGCGGAAGGTACGGCCGAAGTAATGGCTAAAAAAGCAATGTATAAGATAAGAAATTAAGGAGATAACATGGCAACACTATCTTTTGAAACTGGCATAAAAACATTTGACATAAACGGCGACCCGAACAGGGTCGTTTCTTTTAACCCTTCTGACTTGAACTTCATACACAGGCTGTATGATGGCTACTTAAAGCTTGACGCTTTGCAGCGCAAGTATAGCCTGCAAGCCGATAAAGCACCGGAAGCAACAAAAATGATGGCCATAGCACATGAGGCAGACCTTGAAATACGCAAGATTATAGACGGCATTTTTGCCGCGCCCGTGTCTGAAATAGTCTTTGAAGGGCAAGCCACAAACGCTATCACGGGCGACGGATGCCCGCTATGGCTCGGGTTCTTGGTTGCAATAATGGCAAATTGCGACGAAACCGTAACAGAGCGCGAGAACGCGAAAAACCCCAAACTGGAAGCCCTCATTGCCAAATACAATAAATGAACTATACACTCCCAACGAGCGTAAATATTGACGGGGTTGAACACCCTATACGTTCAGATTATCGCGTTATATTGGACATTATATCAGCCTTGAACGACGATGATTTTACCGAAAGAGAAAAAGCCGTAGCTATGATGCGGCTTTTTTTCGTTGATGCTTACGCGGTAACGGATTGGGCGAAAGGACTTGAAGCGGCTGCAAAATTTATAGCGTGCGGGAGGGATGAGGGCAGCACAAAGCGCCCGCGTGTTATAGATTGGGACAAGGACTTCCCCTATATGGTATCGGCTATAAACAAGGTTGCGGGGCGGGAAATACGCGCCGACGAATATTGCCATTGGTGGACGTTTATAGGGTACTTTGACGCGATAGACGGGGAAAGCACGTTTGCAAATATTGTCAACATACGCCATAAAAAGGCTAAAGGGAAAAAACTTGAAAAATGGGAGCAGGAATTTTACAACGCGAACCGCGACTTGTGCGACATAAAGAACAAGCAACACGGGACGAGCAAGGAGAGCCTTGCGGCGTTGTGTGAATCATTGGCGGCAGAGGAGTAAATAAAAAATGGTAGATGGCAGCATTATTTTTGATACCGCGTTGGATACAGGCGGCTTTGAAAAAGGGGTGCAGCAACTTGGGAAAACAAACAAAGCCGCCGCAAATAGCGTGAATGAAACATCACGAGCTATAGAGGCACAAGTAAAAAAGGTCGAGCGGCTTCGGCAGAAGCTGCTGCTTGCGCAAGATGTTTATAAAGAGGCGGAATATAGAGGATTTAACACCGAGAATGCCGCCATTGGCGTATATAACGCAAAACGCGAGGTAGCAAGCGCAACGGCTGAACTAAGAGCAATGCAAAAGGCGGCAGACGGCGCGGCAAGCGCAACTGGCGCTATTGCTCCGAACGCGGAGGAGGCCGCAAAATCAACCAAAAAGATAGGGAAAGCAGCAAAGGAGTCCCAAAAGCATGTTGGCGGGCTTGAACGGAGGATTGTCGGCCTTGCCCGTCGCGTTTTGGTTTTTAGCGTTATTACACGGGCGCTGCGTTCGTTCCGTGAATACTTGGGGAAAGCCCTGAAAACGTCAAAAGAGTTTACGGCGGCATGGAACAGTCTACGCGGAGCACTGCTCACGGCATTTCAACCGATATGGGAAACCATATTGCCGTGGTTGACCAAATTTATAAATGTTCTTGCCAAGGTTATAACGTGGGTTGCAGCGTTTTTTTCGTGGCTCACGGGCAAAAGCCTTGCTGCAAGCTCAAAAAACGCAAAAAGCCTATATAAAGAGGCTAACGCGATTGAGGCCGTAGGCAAAGCGGCTGACAAGTCGAAATTGTCCCTTGCGGCGTTTGACGAGATAAATAACCTATCATCCAACAAGGATACTGGCAGCGGGGGCGGGAGCAGCGGTGTTACAACGCCCACGTTCGAGGTTGATACAAGCTATCTCGAAAAAGTTGAGGGCATAATGAAGAAAATCGGCGGATGGGTGCTTGCCATAGCCGCAGGGCTTGGTGCGTGGAAGATAGCAAGCGCATTTGGCGCTGACCTAAAGAAGTGCATAGGATGGTTTATGACAATATCCGGCCTTGTGCTTGGCATTACCGGCTTTTTAGACGCATGGAATGAAGGACTTAATTGGGATAATTTAATCCAGATACTCACGGGGGCGGCCTTGTTTGCTGGCGGCCTTGCTGTGCTGTTTGGCAAGGTTGGCGGTGCTATCGGGCTTATAATTGACGGCATTGCACTTATTGTAATAGGCATTAAGGAATGGGTTGAACAGGGCGAGCTAACAGACCAAGCATTTGTAGCAATAGAGGCGGGAATAATCGCAATAGGCGCGGCACTTGCATTGCTGATTAGCCCGTGGGCGTTGGTTGTCGCTGCGATCGCCGGTGTTGCGCTTGCCGTATACAAATACTGGGACGAAATATCCGCATTTTTCCAGGGCGTTTGGGAGAAAATAAGCGCCTTTTTTGTCGGCATATGGGAGAAAGTCAAAGAGATTTTTGCGCCCGTGGTGCAATGGTTTGACGATAATATAATAACTCCCCTTGTCGAATTTTTCAGAGGTTGGGCAGAGAGGACGGCAGCGGTATTTGAAGGCTGCTGGATTATTATTCAAGCCGTCTGGAAAATCGTTTCGGAGTGGTTTGACCAAAACGTTATCCAGCCCGTTGTGGCTTTTTTCAAGAAGCTTGGTGAGGACATTTCCCGCATATTCAAGGAGGCGTGGGAGGTAATAAAGCCGATATGGAACGCCGTGGCGGGGTGGTTTAACCAGCACGTTATCCAGCCCATAGTTAAGTTTTTTACCGCCGCATGGGACAAAATCAAAAATGCGTTTGTTACTGCTTTTGAAGCTATTTCGGCATTTGCAAAGAGCATTTTTAATGGCGTTATATCCATGGTGGAGGGTATTGTGAACCGCGTTATTAAAGCTATAAACGGCATAATTGGCGGGTTTAATAAGGTCGTAACGTGGGCGGCCGGGGTTATTGGTAAGGATTGGGGCGGAGTTGCTCTCCTGCCGGAAGTGCATCTGCCGAGACTGGCGGAAGGCACGGTTGTACCCGCGAACCGCGAGTTTTTAGCCATGCTGGGCGATAACAAACGCGAAACTGAAATTGTATCGCCGTTATCGACCATGAAGCAAGCGCTGAAAGAGGCATTGAAGGAAAGCGGCATGGGCGGCAACATGAACGTTCAAGTTTTCCTTGACGGTCAAAAAGTATATGACAGCGTGGTTGACTACTCAAAGCGCGACATACGCCGCACGGGGCGATATCCGATTTTAGGAGAGTGAAGCAATGGCATTTGAAGGATACTTGATGAAAGCGTTTGGGAAAACGTTCCCGCATAAGTATATACAGCTATCGACATATCAGACCACGCCGAGCCAACGGCAAGACCTTGACAGTTATCAGGACAGCAAAGGCAATTTGCACCGAACCGTTGTGCCGCATGACCGCTCAAAGATAGTCTTTAAGACGATGGATAACTTAAAGCTTGCCGAAAAGCAGGAAATACAGGCTTTCTTTAACGGGGCAATGACCAACGCGCGGGAACGCAAGATAAGCCTGACATACTGGAATGACGAGAGCAACACATACGCCATGGGCAGCTTTTACATTCCCGATGTTACCTATCCCATAAAGCGGATTATGGGGAACGATATCGTATATGATTCGGTTGAGTATCACCTAATCGAATACTAAGGAGGGCGCATGAAAAGCTGGACGGATGAACAAAAAGCGAAATGGTGGAACAGCGACTCACGCCAAATTAAGGTAGAAATTGAACTTGGGCATTATACATGGGTGCCGCCCCCACCCGAACCTGACGAACCGGACGTAGACGAACCCGAACCGGGGGAAGTTAAAATAGCTTACAAAATAGAGCCTGGCGAGATTGTAGGGAACTCCACCAAGATAGACGAGGCCATATCCGATGCGGAAACCATCAAATATGGCACGGTACAGCCCGCAGCACTTGAAATACAGATTGTCGAAGATAGTAAAGAAGTAAGTCGGGTAGAGCAGTATAGCCAGCATCTGGACGGATACGTTAAAGGGCGCATCTGGGATTATGCGATAGGCCACAAGATAACGGTACATCTATGGGATACAAGTAATGTGTTTGTAGAGAACTCGATTTATGTCGCTGAATTTTACATTGCCGGGGTCAAGGGCGAGGGCACGACAAAATTTAAGACTATTACGGCATATGACGCGCTGAGCCTTTTTGACAAAGACGTTTCCGACTGGTACAACAGCCTTGACTTCAACGGGCTTACCCTTAAAGTGTTCCGCGAGAGCCTATGTACATATTGCGGCGTGGAATTTGAGAGCGTAACGCTGCCCAATGACAGCATGACCATAAGCCGTACAATGTCCGCAACGTCCATATCGGGGCGCGATATCCTTTCCGCGTGCTGCGAGCTCAACGGCTGCTGGCCTAAGATGGAGCTATGGGCAGACGTACCGCCGGATTGGGATATCTCATTCATGGGAACAATAAGCAAGCTCCGCTGGGTGACGCTTGGCAGCACCTCATGCGAAACGTTTGATTACAGCCAATACGATTACACCTTCCGTCCCGAAAGCACCCGCGAGGAATACGACTGCAAGGGCATTAACGCCGTTATCATACGGGCAACCGATGATGATGTAGGAGGGCACTACCCCGCAACCGTGCAGGATAACCCGTATATCATACAGGGCAATTTCCTATGCTTTGGCAAGACCACTGCGGAGCTTACCACCATAGCGCAAAACATATATAACCAAATAGCGAATAAGCCGTACAGGCCGCACAAAACGGTTATAACGGGGCGGCCATACCTTGAACCGGGCGACAAGGTAACGGTGAAATTCGCCGAGGGCAACGGCGGCACTTTCGACACCTATATACTCAAGCGCACAATGACGGGCGAAGCCGCCCTGCTGGATACCTATGAAGCCAAGGGGCAAAAGGAGCATAGGGAGCAGTACGGCATATCCCAACAGATACAGCAGATACAGGGCAGGACAAACGAGCTTACCCGAACGGTGGACGAAACCGTAAACACCATTACGCGCATCGAGTACCTTACCCCCGTTTTGTCGAAAACCGACCCGTCAACGGACTGGACGGACGATGAAAAGGCGGCAAAGGCGGGCTATCAATGGTTTGACGGTACGGACTTGCGCATATGGGACGGCGCTTCATGGAAGCTTACCATATACCCCGACTATAACCAAAGCACACAGCCCACAAACGCCAAGGAGGGGGAATACTGGTATAATCCCACAACGGGCGAGATAAAGAAGCTTGTCGGGGATACTTGGACGGCTGATAGCACGGTATGTATACCCACAACGTGGACGCAGACCATGCAGACACAGCTTAAAATCACCGCCGAGGGCGTACAAAGCACCGTCACAAAGGACAACATTATATCCACCATCAATCAGAGCGCGGAGAGCGTGAGCATAAACGCAAGCAAGATTGATTTGACGGGCTATGTCACCATAAACTCCCTGAAAGCTGGGGGCACAACGCAGATTGACGGCGGGCGCATAACCACGGGAACGGTAGCGGCGGCGCGGATTGACGTTGATAATCTCTATGTTAAGCACCTGAGCGCGGCAGATGGGACGTTTACCGGAAAGCTGCAAGCCGCAAGCGGCACTTTTGATACGCTTGACGCGGTAGGCGGCTATGTTCACTTCGGCTATAACTTTTTGCGCATAAACGGCGTTGAGATAGGCTATTATCCCGGGTATTCCCAAGTGTGTGTTGTCCCGCCATATCATGAAGTGGGGAACCTTGGCGCGGGAACGCTTGCATGGAATCAATGCGTTGCGACACTTTTGTACAGTAAAAGCGGCGGCGTGAAGGCCTATTCAATGCGTAAGCTGAAAAAGGATATAGAGGACTACCCATACGACCCAACGCTTGTAGACAGGCTGCAACCCGTAACTTTCAGAATGAAAGACGATGCGGACAATATAAAACACGTCGGCCTAATCGCCGATGATGTGCAGGAGGTTGAACCGCTTATCGTCTCTCCATTTCAGGACGAGGGTATGCCCGAAGCAATATTAACGATAGAATACGACAAGGTCGGCGTGCTTTTAATCAATGAAATAAAAGCGCTGCGACAGCGCGTGAAAAAACTTGAAGAAAGGAGACTTATATGAACAAGGCTGAAAAACAGGTCATAGAGAGCATATACGCCACTTTGGAGCAGACCATGCCCGTAACGGCATATCGGGACGTTGAAGCCAAATGCGGCGTGTTGCAATCGCTCAAACGGCTATATAACGGCGAGTTTGAGGACAAAGCGGAAAAGGAGAACGAAGCATGACCTACAACATCACCTTGACCGCCAACCACCAGACCCTGACCGCCGAGTATATCCCCCTTGCGGCGAATTCGGTGCAGTACCTTACCGTGAAGGTGGTATGCGAAACCGAGGACTGGACGGGGCTTGCCGTCAATGCCATTTTCACACAGGGCTGCATAAGGCGCGGCTTTGCGGTGGTGAATGGCGAGATAACGGCAAAACAGCAGCTTAACCTTTCTGCGGGCGACTGGTGCGTATCTTTGGCGGGATACGGAGAGCGGGACGGCGCTATAATCCCGCTCATTACCACCAACACCGCGCACATAAGCGTAATGCCGACGAATGACACGGAGGGCTTCCCCATGATACCGCCCACAGCCGAGGAAGAACTCCGCGCGGAAATAGGCAACCTCGCTGACCTCTCCACAGAGGACAAAAGCAATCTTGTGGCGGCGGTAAACGAGCTGGAGCGGACACGGGCTAAGGAGAACGAGGTTGTCAAGCACACTCCCCAAGCCCTTACGGAAGCACAGCAGGAACAAGCGCGAACAAACATCAGCGCCGAAAAGGCGGGGACAGGCTACACAAAAGAAGCCGTAGACGCGGCTATTAAAGATGTGACCGATGCCCAGACCGAGGGCTTTACAATAGTAGGGCAAGAGCTGAGCAACGTTAAAAGCGATATCCAAAAGAAATACACCAAGCCCGCATCCGGCATACCCAAGGCCGACCTTGCGGTAGATGTGCAAGAAAGCCTTTCCCGCGCGGACAAAGCCTTGCAGAGCGTCCCCGACACATACCGCACGGCGGCGGAGCAGGACAAGCTGGACGAGAAAAAGCAGCCCAAAGCCATTGCGGACGCGGGCGGGCATTTTGGCGCGAACCCCACCGTGGAAAGCGCCTTACAGCAGCTGGGCGGGGCAATCGTTTTGCGCACATGGACTAAGTAAGAGGTGAAAAATGGCTCAATCAACAGATAAAACATTAAAACAGCTTATAATCAACAAAATGCCGCGAAGCGTGTACAAAGCGAAGGACGCGGCCGGGGAGCTTGACCCCGAACAGGTGTATCTCCCCGATTCGGCATACGATGACAGCCTCGGCATAACCTCCGCTACCCCCGGTCAAATCGTAAAGGTCAAGACCGTGCAGGACGGCAAGCCGACCGAGTGGGAAGCGGTGAACGATTACCCCGCAGTGCAAACCCGCTATGGGGTGCGCTTTACCGGAAGCCCCCCGGAGGGGGAGCGCCTGTATGGTGCCGTGGGGCTAAAGGCAAACGTGGGCGTGGGCGCAGAGCTTGTCGAGAATGATTTTGACTACATCATGCCGTGGGCGGGTATGAAACGCTGTAATACAAAGCTTGTTAACGGGGAGCGCGTGCCGACATTTTACGAGGGTGAACCGGGCTTTTCAAACACGGCGGCAGACGTTTTTGTGCAAGTGCCACGCTTTTATTATTTTAGGAGCGATGATGATGCGGAGCATGTCGTTTCGATGTACCCCCTTGCGGGATACCGCCCTCCCGAAAAATTTCGCCGTGCCGATGGGACGCTGCGAGACTATGTTTTCCTCCCCGCGTATACGTCAGCGCTGGTGGACGGCGTTCCGGTGAGCCGTAGCGGGCTTTATGCGTATATGGCGTCTTTGAATGGCTGGATGAAGCTGCTCTCCGATATGCACGCCGCCGGAAAGCTTGATTCGGATATATGGATTGAAGGCACAAAGGACGAGGACATCGTGCGCATTTTGTGCGACATCGAATTTGCGACGCGCGACCACCAGACCAAAATGATGGGCGCTTGCCTAATGAGATATGCCGACGACACTGTAGTAGAGGGAGGTGTAAATCAATTTACCTTATCGCCGGAAATAGCTGCAAAATATGTCATAGGTCAGGCGATTGCCATTGGCACGGCTGATAAAGGTCAGCAGATTGCAATGAACGCCACAATTACGAGCATAGACGCCGGCGTCATTACTTTCGAGCCTTCGGACGCTGATGTGACGGTAGAAGCGGGGCATTTCGTTTCTTCAATGCCGTGGAAATCAGGAGCTTGCGACGGTGTTAAGGCTTCGTCCGGCTCACCCATTTCAAATTCAAACGGCATATATCCGTGTAAATACAGGGGCATTGAAAACCCGTGGGGCAACCAATTCCGTTGGCGCTGGGACGTTCTTGTGAATGACTATGTGCCTTCGGTCTTACTCGACCCCACGAAATATGCGGATGGTAGGCTGACAGAGGACTATCACGCGCTTGCTTACACTATACCCACAACGGCCGGTTATGCAAAAGAAATGGGCTATGACCCAGAATTTCCGTTTGTCCGCATAACAAAAGAGCTGGGTGGCACATGGAACTCGTTTTTCGCGGATTATAATTGGGTCAACGCTGGCTTGCGGGCGCTTCTTGTCGGGGGTGGCGTGAACGGCGGTCGTGGCGCTGGGTTGCGGTACTGCAGCGTGGCTGGCGCGCCGTCTAGCGCGAACTGGAGCATCGGCGCGGCTCTTTCTCCCGCGTAAGCGGGAACTGGTAAGGGGGTACGGGGGCGAAAGCCCCCGATTCTTATAGATTCGGATTGGACGCGGGGCGTCGGTGGGTGCTTGCGGGCGCTTCATGTCGGAGGTAACGTGAACAACGGTCGTAACGCTGGGTTGCGGTACTGCAACGTGAATAACGCGCCGTCTAACGCGAACTGGAACATCGGCGCGGCACTTTCTTGGTTTTGTTGGATTTCGCGTCCTCTCCCGTGCCACAGCGCCCGTAGGGGCGGCGGGCAAAAGCCCGTGCAGAAATAGACCGTTCCAGACGGGGTTAGTAACGCAAGTGAAACCCCTGTAGGTCAAAAGAAAGATGATTGGATGAAACGTTATAAGGGTAAAGACATGACCGACCGTGACTTGATTCGGTTGGCTATAATGAACGCCGCAAAGCGAAAGAAAAACCGCGCCGAAGTGAAGCGGGTGCTTGCGGATATCGAAAGCCACATTACCATAATTCAACATATAATCGTTGAAGAAACGTATAAGCCCGCACCATACAGAGTTTTTGAAGTAGTTGACGGCGTAAGCGGGAAACGCCGCACCGTGAGCTGTTCGAGATTCTTTCCAGACCAAGTGCTTCATTGGCTGGTGATTCTGTCCGCGCAAGACATTTTTATGCACGGGATGTACGAATTTGTGTGTGGGAGCGTCCCGAATCGCGGCATTCATTACGGACGAAAGTATGTCAAGAAATGGATAGAAACAGACCGGAAAAATATAAAATACTGTGCAAAGCTGGATATAACCAAATTTTACCCATCGATAAGCCATGATGCTTTGAAAGCATCCTTACAGCGAAAAATCAAAGACCGCAAATTGCTGTGGCTGTTTGACGTGATTATTGACAGCACGGAAAGCGGGTTGCCGATTGGGAATTATACATCACAGTGGCTTGCAAATTTCCTTCTCCAAGATTTAGACCATAGAATCAAAGAAGAAATGCATATCGCGCATTATATGAGGTACATGGATGATATGGTTTTGCTTGGTGCTAACAAGAAAAGGTTGCACGCGGCAATAAACGAAATTGCGGCGGCACTTGCACCTTTGGGCTTGACGCTGAACAAAAATTGGCAAGTTTTTCGCGTTGATTATATTGACAGAAACGGCAAGCGCCGTGGGCGTGATATTGATTTTATGGGATTCCGATTTTTCCGCAATAAAATCATAATGCGAAAAAGGATATCGCTTCGGGCACGGCGGCTGGCGGCGCGTATATCAAAGTCAGAATGTGTCACCTTTAAGCAAGCTGCGGCTATACTTTCGTATATGGGATGGCTTAAGTATTCTGATTCTTTTGGATTTTATGAAAAGCACATAAAACCAAAAATCAATATATCAAAGTTAAAGGAGGTAGTAAGGAGTGAAAACAGAAAGCGCAAGCAGGCAACCGAAGTATATACTCGAACCGCTTGATTTTGGGCGGGTTCGCGTGACACTTTTTGCCAACGAAAAAACGATTGAGCAGGAAGACGGCACACATTACCTGTATGACGTCTACTCGACAGTAACGCTGAATCGCCCGTCACTGGGGCAGTACATCTCAGGGAATCTTGATGAGTGGATAGCGGCCTATGAGGAAGCAGAGATAGAGGAAGTAGCCGCTGCCGCCCGCCGTGCCCGTGACCGTTTGCTTGCTGAATCGGATAAGACGATGGTGCTTGACAGGATGGGGCTTAACATCCCCGAAAACATAACCGCTACAACGCTGCTCCCTGCCGCTCAGGGGCTTTTCCGTGCGCTGCGTGCAGCTTGCAGCGGCGAGTGGGCTGCGTATAGACAGGCTTTAAGGGATATCCCAGAGCAAGCGGGTTTCCCGTATGAGATTGATTGGCCTAAAAAGCCGGAAATATAAGGAGGTCTAAAAAGTAATGAAGAAGTATTTTGCTATGATGCTTGCCGTTGTGCTGCTGTGCATATGCACGGGCGCAATGGCGATGGGCTGGGGGCGCACGGATGCGCCTGCACCCGACTATACCGCGACCGTGACCAAGCTCGACAGAGTGACCACCACGGGCGGGCTTGCGTACACCCCCGCGCCGGGCAAAACCGCTGCCGTGGGTACGGTGGTATACTTTACCGCAAAGGTGACGGACGCGGACGGGAACCCCGTGGCGGGTGAGCTGAGACTTACAGACCTTGAAAGGCTGTATATGGACGGCGAGGTAACGGCAGCGATTGTGACGGGCACTGCTCCGTGCGCAAAGATAGTATATGAGCACAAGACCCCGCTTGCGGAGCTGACCTACGGCGGCAAGCCCGTGACCATAGTCGGGGATACCGTGACTATCGGTAGCCTGACCTTCACGCGCAAAAACGGCCTTGCGGTGGATGTATCCACGGCTGGCAGCCTTGGCGAGCTGACAAAGGAGCTGGCCGCACTGGGTATGACACTTGATGATATCTATGCGGGCAGAGTATACATGGACGATGCCGCGCTTGTGGCGAACCTCGGCCGAAATGTACGGGCTGAGGGTGTGGCAAGGTGGTACGATAAAAAGCCCGCCGTGCCTGACCTTCCGCAGACAGGCTCCGCGCCCATGTATATAGGCTACATAATGATTCTTGCCGCGCTTGGCGTGGGGGTGCGTGTATGGGCGAAAAGGTGAAGGAATTTTTGGCTTACCTCGAAAGCCACGTCGGGGACGCTTACGTCTGGGGCGCACAGGGCGAAAGGGTAGACAACCGCGCCGACCTTGAAAAATGGGTACGGCGCAAAGAAACTTCACGCCGCGAAGCCGACCGCGCCCTTGCATACATCAAAAAAGCCACCAAAACGCCGCTGTACGCCTTTGATTGCAGCGGCCTTATCACACACTGGCTTCGCGATATAAAAGGGCTTATCGATGGCGATACCAATGCGCAGGGCTTGTATAAGCAATGTGAGCAGCGAGGCAAGCTGGGCGCATGGAGAATGGAGCCCGGCGGCCTTGTGTTCCGGTACAGCGCCGCAAAAGCCAAGATGGGGCATGTAGGCGTGTATATCGGTGACGGCATGGTGATAGAGGCTAAAGGCCGCGATTACGGCGTGGTGAATCTCCACCTGTCTTTCGGCGGCTGGACACACCAAGGCAAACACCCCGCGCTTGCGGAGGATACCGCCCCGACCGTCTTTAGGCTGACCTCGCCCATGATGCGCGGCGAAAACGTGAAGCTTATGCAGGCCGCATTAACCGCCTGTGGCTACGACTGCGGCAAGGCCGATGGAATCTGCGGCAAGGCTACAATGGCGGCTGTAAAGGCCTTTGCAACAGCGCATACGGAGGTATAGCGTGGAATGGTGGGGATGGTGCGCGTCAATTTTGGGCGGGGTAGTGCTTATCGCGCAGGGCGTTAAAGCGATAAAGGAAATCATTGCCCCTGCTACATCTATGCGGGAGAAGCTTGACAAAGTGCTTGAGCATGATTCAAACGATTTGAAGCGATTTGAGGAAATCAACACAAAATTTGAGCAGCAGGAAGTCACAAACCAGGCCATTATAACTGGTCTTGTGGCGCTGATAAATCACGAGATTGACGGAAACGGGATTGACGGGCTGAAAAATGCCCGTGCGGAGCTTTTACAGCACATAATCGAAAGGAGATAAAATGACAATGACTAACGAATTTTTTACCTGGGCGGTGCTTTTGACCTATGCGGGGGCGACCCTTGCTACCAGCCTTATCACACAGCTTATAAAGGGCTTAGGCTTTATAGACAAGATACCCACCCGCATTACAAGCTATGCAATCGCGCTTGTGGTGCTTATAGCCGCTACCTTTTTCACGGGCGGTCTGACCCTCGAAGCGGGGGCGCTGTGCGTGATAAATGCCGTGGTGGTGTCCTTGGCCGCGAATGGCGCGTATGATGCCATAGCCCGCGACCGGAAGTAAGCTTGCCGCCGCCCCTCTGCGACAAAAAGGCCGGAGGTGATAGGCCGATGAGAAGCCGGCCTGCGTGTGGACAAAAAGACCTTGCAGACCCTTTCCCGCGCGGAATGGGAAGGGATTATCTATCAGCGGATTTTTAGTGAGCGCGACCGCTGGCTTGTGGCGCGTCACCTGCTGGATGGTGTGCCTTATGACAGGCTTACAGCGGAGTACCAGGCGCGATATACAGATGCGCCGCTGGAGTATGACCAAATCCGCCGCCGATATAGGGCAGCGGAAAAGACAATAATAAAATATGCCCCCTGATGGGGGCTTTTTTGCTTTTTTGGGATTTAGTAAATCTCAACACCCAGCTTGGCGGCGGCGGCCTTCATAAGGCGCATTCATCAGCAATTTTTTATGCCTCGTCAATTCTGCGCGCCGCCTCAGCTCCAAGGCGGTCTTTATAGTCCTCATAGCCCCAGTATACTTCATATGGGAATTCACTCCGCTCAAATATAACAGCTTCAGGATGCCTTTCCCGATATCTCGATGTAGGGCTGGTATTGCTGGGGAATATCCAACCTGGGTTACAGTACCATTCCTCAACCGCCGCATAATAATGGAACCGGAAGTCGGGTTCTACCACATCATCCTCCTCTCGCTCTAAGACATAATATGTTTTACAAAAAACAGCATGGCACGCGATTAACTCATTGCACTCCATTATTTCTTCAAAGCAGCGTGCATTGGCATCTTTACGAAAAGCCACACGAGAGTCAAACTTTATTTTATCGCAATGAGTATGTAGCCCGCAAGCACCTATGTAGTCAGCAGTGCATGTGCGTGGATATAACCGCTCAAATTCCGGCAATACATCAATTGGTTTCCACCCTGCCGGAATCTGTTTAACGTCGGTTATAAAGGGTACGTCAGTAGGGCATTCTTCAACTGTGAGATACACACCAAGGTCATAATATCGTTCCATTTTCTAACTCCTTTCGGGGTTTTACCCCTTGCTTTATCATGGCTCTATTATATACTATTCCGGAATAGATGTCAATAGTTTTTCTAAACTTTTTTAGAAAAAATTATTCCCCGCGCTGCATGGCATTGTCGATGATGCGGTTTATAAACTCGGTCATGCTCTCCCCCTTTTTTGCCGCATATTCTTTTATGAGCTGTTTTTTGCCCTGCGGCACAAATACATCGATTCTATCCATAGATGCGCGGTAAGCATCATAATATTTTTTGTTGCTTTTGTACTTGGCGTTTTTCTCCATCTTGTGCTTGACAATCCTCGCTTTCGTGTGATAGTATAGGTCAAGAAGTAATTCCCGTGTTCCCCGCGTAAGCGGGGGTGACTCTTGAGCTCATCGTAGAGGCGGTCAAAGAATACTGTGTTCCCCGCGTAAGCGGGGGTGGCCTAGACTAAAGCTAATGCTCTGTCATGGCAATTTGGGGAATTACTTCTTTTTTTTGTACTTAGTCCTGGTCGAACCGGAATTTCAGCCATCCCTCGGGGATGCCGTTCTCGCTTGCTTGGCTCAGTATCTCGGCCTTTAGTTCGTCGTAAGCTTCACGGCTTTCGGGAGCCTTCTTTTTGCTCTTGACCTCGGCGTATAGCTCGATGTCGTTTATCTCGACCATCATCCAGTCTACACCGTGCGTCCCGTATCGGCTTTCGCCGGATTGATATTCCACCTCATACGGCTCACAAAAATTACACACGCAGTTGCCTTCCTTGTCGTCCCACATTTCTCGGTAGAGGTAAAAATATTTCCCACAAACAGCACATTTGCAGTAGCATGCTGCTCGGGCGTGGTCAGCATTGAAAAATATCTTGCCGTCCGCTGCCGTAATCATTCCATCTTCTTCCCCTGCGTGAATCTCTACGCCCCAAGTTTCCGCTTTCTTTATGGTTTCTTCATCGAAGCAGATAGGGTCGAATCTGGCTTTTTTCTTGAGAAATTCCGCTAATGCTACATAAAAGCAGGTGCCGAGGTCGCCGTATTCGCCGCAATAATCGCCACAATTTAACCCTAACTCTTCGCACAAATCTTCGTACATATCATCGTCCCCGCCTTCATCGTAATTAACGATTGCGTCAAGCAGCTCTTCGGCTTCGGGATATTTTATACGTACAAAATCGTCCGCAGAAGCCTCCTCGTCGCCATACCATTCAGCTTCCAGTAGCTTATCGAGTATGTAATGCGGAATCAAACCTGCGCCGTACTTTTCGCGCGCCTTCGTGCCTTCGATTGCCCTGTAATAATAGTTCATCATTTCTAACTCCTTTCGGGCTTTGCCCTTGCTTTACTTGATGGTCTTATTATATACTATTCCGGAATAGTTGTCAAGGGTTTTTCTAAACTTTTTTAGAAAAAATTTATGCCCGTAAATGCCCTGCAAATGCCCGCTGTGCGCACTCAAAGCAGGGCTTTTTTTATGCGAAAATCAGGGTATGATAGCTATCTAAATATCATTAAAAGGAGATACTAAAAATGGCAGAATTTGCATCAAGGGGAGTAGCTAATACCGGGCTTGGCTTTGGCATAGCCGGAACCGCAATTAGCCTGCTTGACGGTCTTAGCGGCCTGATGGCCAATCGCCGCAACAGCGACGATGCCCCCGTGAGCCGCTATGAGCTATCGCTTGTCCAGGAAAACGCGATTCTCAAGGCACAGGCGGACGTGGACAAGAAGCTTGTCGAGGTCTACGAGGTTATAAACGACAAGGCCAACGCAAACCGCGAGCGCTTCACGGCCTTCGAGAAGGAGCAGCTTGTATATAACGGCGTGAACTCCGCGACAATCGGCTGCTTGCAGCAGCAGGTCAACGCCCTGCTGGGTATGACTAAGATGGTCATACCTAACAGCTCCGTCTGCCCCGGTTGGGGCGAGGCTAAAGTGACCGTATCTACCGGCACGGCCGCGGCCTGAAAGGCAGCGCCACATGATAAGCGTACAGCAAGCCGAAAAAGGGCTAATGCGCTACATAGATAGCGAGATAATGCCTAAGCTTACGGGCTGGCGCAAAGTGGGCATGGGGGCGTATATCGCCCTCATAGCCCGCAATGGGCGAAGCCTGATAGCAAAGTACAAAGACCACCCCGCCGTTACCGTGCTGAATGTCACGGACGGCGAAAGCATGGATATAGACGCGGTATATAATGCCGTCCTGCCATACGCGGACGAGGCAATCAAAATCGACATTCCCGCCATCGGGGAAATATCGTTTAATCGCGACGATATAGACAAGATGTACCGCTACATGAAAGGAGAAAGCGAATGACTTTTATAAAAGACCTGTCGGAGCGCATATCCGAGGAGATAGCCGATGCCGAGTACTACGCCAAGCACGCCCTGAGCGCGAAAGACGAGTACCCCACGGCGGCACAGACTTTTTACACAATCGCGGGGCAGGAGCTAAACCACGCCTCCATGCTACACGACCTTGCCACCCGCGCCATTGCGGACTACCGCGCAAAGCACGGCGAACCGCCCGCGGCCATGGAGGCCGTCTACAAATATTTGCACGAGCAGCAGATTGAGCATACCGAAGCGGTAAAAAGGTATCTGGATATGTATAAGGCGTAATCGATTTACACGCGGCGCTGGCAACTTTCTGGCAACCTTTTTTTGATAACCGCCTGCAAGCCGTAAAACAGAAAATGCCTAAATTCCTATGTTTTTTGGCGCATAAATGCGCAAGATTACCCAAGAAAGATAGGTAGCTGCCGGATACCAACGAAAAGAACAGTCCAAACGGACTGTTCTT
>CABSAH010000002.1 GCA_902475645.1 uncultured Christensenellaceae bacterium
CGCCCTCCGTCATTGTGACCTTTCCGGTTTCGTTTTCTGCCGTAAATGTGCAGGATGCGGCGGCTATCGGCTCATATATGCCAACGCTTTGCGCAACGGCCGTAAGGCGTTCTTCTATGGGCTGCGTGGAAGGAACGTACATAAGCAGCTTTTCCGCATCCTCATTAAGCGAACACATAAGCGCCGTATCGTCGGGCAGGGCATATTTGTTTTCGGGAAATTGAATATCGTCATACGGCTCGTTGTAGCCGAATATCATTGTGAACGCTATGCCCGTGTATATTATAATCAGCATCGCCGCGGCCCAAATAAAGCTTGAACGCTTGGGCATGGGAAGCTTGAATTCCTTAAAGTCTATCTTTTTGCGGAATATATAGGCGGCTAAAATATAAAGCGCGCAGCCCGCAGCCATGCCTATGGCCGCATAAAGGTATTCATCCGTAACGAAGCCGCCGCCCTCAAGCAGAAAATATATGCGCGAGCAGAGCGAAACCAAAAGCCCGCCCACAAACGCGCCTATCATCCTAAAGCGCGGGAACGCGGGCATGAATAAAAAGCCGGCCGCAATATAGGGCAGGGCGTAAGCAAAAAAATCCTCCAGCGCAGCGGCGGAGCCGTATTCGCTTACGTCATAAAGCTTGTAAAACGGCATGAATATGCTCTCCGCCGGGGAAGGCAGGCCAAGCTTAAGCGCATAGGCTACGCCGAGGCATGCGCAGAAGAGCACGCAATATACAGAACGAACGGCGCCTTCGCGCCGATAAACACCAATGCCCAGCATTGCGGCAAAGCCGATTATTACCGCAAAATTTATTATTATATCGAAACGGGACAATTTAACCTCCGCCTTTTTCGGTATTGCATCAATATTATAAACTCTTTTCGCCATATAATCAAACTAAATTAACATAATGCACACATCAAGTTATGTACAGCGGCGGAATAAGATGGTATAGTATAGATTATATGTCTGTATGGTGGCGAAATGTCGTTTTGCCTTGACATGCGGACGTAGCAAAACATAAAATATTCATTCAGAGGGGATTTCACGGCCAAGGCGCACATTGCGCGGCCTGAAGGGAGAGCAATATGGCAAATATTTGTGCGGTGATATTGGGCGCGGATAAAAGCGCGCGCATGGGCAATGCGGCGGATGTGACCGTTGCGGGGCGCAGCATGGCGGCATGGGCGCTTGAAGCGGCGCATACAGTGGCGGAGGATGTTTTTATAGCGGCGGAGGGCGAAGCGGCGCAAGGCCTTATAAGCGGCGGCGCAAGGGCAATCGGCAGCGCAATTATGGATTTGATAACGGCCATAGCGGATTACGATAGGGTCGTTCTGCTGTGCATGAATCAGATAATATCAAGGGAGGACGCTGAAAAGCTTGGCAAGTCGGCGGCGCCGTGCGCGGCGCTTACGCGCGGCGGCAGGGAAATGCTTGCATGGAGCATGGATACGGCTATGATTAAAAACGCCGCAAGCATAGATGCTCTCATCGGCTGCATGAACGCGGAATACATAGAGGCGGACGAATACGCAGCCGCCGCAATAACGGATAAAAAAACGCTCAGCCTTGCGGAGGGAGCGATGCAGCGGCGCATAAGGGATATGCATTTTGAAAACGGCGTAAGCATTATTCAGCCCGAAACCGTATATATAGGCGCGGATGTTGAAATAGGCGAAAACGCCGTAATATGGCCGAACAACACGCTTACAGGCAAAACCAAAATAGGCAGGGGAACGGAATTGAAGCCCGGCTGCAATATAAACGACAGCACGATAGGCGAAAACTGCGTGCTCAATTATGTATTTGCCAACGAAGCGACGGTGGGCGACGGCGTTACGATAGGCCCATATGTCAATCTGCGGCCCAAAACAAACGTTGCAAACGGCTGCAAGATAGGCGATTTTGTGGAGATTAAAAATTCAAACGTGGGCGAGGGTACAAAGCTGCCGCACCTAAGCTACATAGGCGATGCGGACGTTGGCGCGCGGGTAAACGTGGGCTGCGGCTGCGTATTCGTGAATTACGATGGCGTGCATAAGCACCGCACCAAGGTCGGCAACGATGTATTCTTGGGCTGCCAGACCAATTTGGTGGCGCCCGTATCGGTTGGGGACGGGGCGTATACCGCGGCAGGCTCAACCATAAATAAGGATGTTCCTGCGGACGCAATGGCGTTTGCGCGCGCGCGGCAGGAAAATAAAGAAGGCTATGCATCGCGCTACAAGGCGCTGAAAAAGGGCGAATAAGCCGAGGGAGACAGGGCAAAGTGTATTGCGAGGTACTGGGGCTTAAAACCGAATACGGGCGCAGGGGCGAGGGCAAGCCCATATTGATACTGCACGGCTGGGGCAGCAGCATACAGGCCATGGAGCCCGTTGCAAATTGCGTTGCAGCGCTTGGGTATGAGGCCGTATCGGTTGCGTTTCCGGGCTTTGGCGGCACGGAGGAGCCGAGGGAGCCGTGGGGCGTTAAGGACTACGCCCGCTTTACAAGGGCCTTTATTGAACAGCAGGGCATAGAGGGCTGCTCGGTTGCGTGCCATTCATTCGGCGGGCGTGTTACAATAATGCTTGCGGCGGAGGATAACGCGCTTTTCGATAAGCTTATTATGATAGACGCGGCGGGCGTGCGGCCCAAGCGCACCGTGAGGTATCATATAAAAACATGGGCCTACAAGCTTGGCAAAAGGCTTGCCAAAATAGGCTTTATTGATAGAATATTCAGGCTTAGCGAACGGCAGAGGAACGCCGGCAGCGAGGATTACCGCGCGCTTAAATCCGACGTTATGCGAAAAACGTTCGTAAACGTTGTGAATCAGGATTTATCGCCGCTGCTTAGCGCCATAAATAACGATACGCTGCTTATATGGGGCGATAAGGACACGGCCACGCCGCTTGAATACGCAAGGCTTATGGAAAAGAAAATGCCCAATGCCGGTTTAGCCGTGCTGGAAGGCGCGGGGCATTTTTCATACGCGGAAAAATATCCGCAGTTCTGTGCCGTTATGAAGGCATATTTGAAATGATGGGAGAAGTTTTTTAACTATGGGAAATGAGCTTGTCAGCAGTATTATGAGCTATGCGCTCAGCGTGCTTATGGGCGCGGCGGTGGTCGCGGCCTCCGTTCAGCTTGTGCATATACTGCAGCTTGAAAGCTATCAGGGCAAAATGTATCTGAAATGGCTTATAAAGCATATCGGTTCGGACTTTATGCCAAGCTTTGTTGCGGGCGCGGCGGCGCTTGCGCTGAAGGCGGGATATGTGCTTATAGGCGGGGCGAATCCGCTCATAGGCTTAATATGCTATTACCTTGCGGATATTGTATACATAGCCATGCTTGCAATAATTTATTTTTCATATGAAAAGAAGCCGCATGCAAAGCCCATTGTATATACGGGCCGCGTAAAGCGGCTGCTTATAGCGGAATTCGTATTGGCAACGCTGTTCAGCGCAATGTTCTTTTCGCCGCTGCTTTGGGAGCAATACGGCCTTGTGTGGATATTATACATGCCGCCCATGATAATACGCTATCTTCCCGGCCTTATACTGCCCCTGTTCGTGTTCGTATGCTATATAATAACCTACCCGATAGAGGAAGGCGTAAAGCAATGGTACCTTGGCGATGCAAGGCGTATGCTTAATGAACACGAAGGGCTCATACGCATAGGCGTAACGGGGAGCTACGGCAAAACCGGCGTTAAGTATGCACTGGGTGCCATACTCGGCCGCAGGTACGATACGCTTATAACACCCGGCAGCTATAATACGCCGATGGGCGTAACGCGCACGGTAAGGGAGAATTTAAGCGATGCGAACGAGGTTTTTGTTGCGGAAATGGGCGCGCGCTACGTGGGCGACATAAAAACGCTGTGCAGGCTGGTGCGGCCGCAATACGGCATAATAACCGCCGTGGGCAAGCAGCACCTTGAAACCTTCAAAAGCCTTGATAATATAATAAGCACTAAGGCGGAGCTTATAGGCGGGCTTGAAAAGGACGGCTGCTGCTTCCTGAACGGGGATGATGAAAACTGCCGCAGGATATTTGATGAATATGCATCCGTCCGCAAGCTGTACCTTTACGGAACAGAGGGCGACGGGCTTTGCATGAAGGCCGAAAACACAAAGGTAGCGAGCGAGGGTAGCACGTTTGACCTTGCCGCGCAGGACGGCGCACGCATAAGCTGCACGACAAGGCTGCTTGGACGGCACAATATACTAAATCTTACCGCGGCGGCGGCGCTTGCATATAAGCTTGGCATGAGCATGGAGGAAATAGCCGAAGGCATAGCGGCGGCGGAGCCGGTGGAGCATAGGCTTCAGCTTATACCGGGCGCGGTAACGGTAATTGACGATGCGTTCAATTCAAACCCCGTAGGTTCCAAGGAGGCGCTTAGGGTGCTTGGCTCGTTTGAGGGCAAAAAGCGCATAGTGGTAACGCCGGGCATGGTTGAGCTTGGCGCGGAGGAGGCGGAGCTGAACCGCGAATTCGGCCGCTGCATAGCTGAAAATGCGGACGTGGCCATAATAATAGGCAAGGCTCATGCGGACCCGATATGCGAAGGCATAAAGGAGCGCGGCTTTGACGAAGCGAACCTTGTGCGCGTGGCAAGCCTTAAGGAGGCCACGGAAAAGCTGGCGCAGTACGGCGGGGCGGGCAGCGTGGTGCTGTTTGAAAACGATTTGCCGGATAATTATAACGAATAAATTGAACGGAATGGCGGAGGAGAAGTGAGTATGCAGAATGTTGGCGTATTCTTCGGCAGCAGGGCTGCCGAGCATGACGTGTCCGTAATATCCGGACTTCAAATATTGGAAAACGCGGATAAGGCCAAATACAATGCGTTTCCCGTTTACGTTTCGCGCAAGGGCGAATGGTTCGTGGGCGAACCGCTAAGGAGCATTGAAACCTATAAGCACTTTGATGAAAACATGAAGGGGCTTACAAAGGTTTATCTTCCACCCGTACCGGGCATGGGCGGGCTTTATGCTAACGCTGGCGGCCTTTTTGCCAAGGCAAGGCTCGTTTGCCCCATGGATTGCGCAATACTGGCGTTCCACGGCATGAACGGCGAGGATGGGACGATGCAGGGACTGATGGAGCTTGCGGATATGCCGTATTCAAGCTGCGGCGTACTCGGCAGCGCGGTCGGCATGGATAAAATAGTTATGAAGGCCGTGTTCAAAAGCATGGGTCTTAATGTGCTTGAAGGCACGTATTGCTACCGCGATACATGGCGCGGCGACAGGGAAAGCATAATAGCGGAGGCCGAAAAAATAGGCTATCCGGTATATGTTAAGCCCGCCAATTTAGGATCCTCCATAGGCATATCCCGCGCGGCGGACAGGGAGGGCTTTATAAAGGCCATGGATACCGCCTGCGCATACGATAAGCGGATATTGATAGAAAAGGGCCTTGAAAAGCCGCGGGAAATAAACTGCGCCTGCTTGGGCATGGGGGCGGACTGCGTGGCGTCGCTGTGCGAAGAGCCCGTATCGTGGGAGGAATTCCTGACATTTGATTCAAAGTATATAACGGGCGCGGGGAAGGGAATGCAGGCCCAGGCAAGGAAGCTGCCCGCACCCATAAGCGATGAGCTTACCGCATTGATACAGCAGACCACGCGCGAAATATTTGCAATGCTTGATTGCCGCGGCGTGGTAAGGATAGATTATATGCTCGACGGCGCAAGCGGCACGCCCTATGTATGCGAAATAAACACAATACCCGGCTCGTTTGCGTTCTATCTGTTCGAGCCTATGGGCATAAGCTTTAAGCAGCTTGTGGATAGGCTTATAGAGCTTGCGTTTGCGGGCGCGGAGGAAAAGCGGGCGAGTACGTTCGCATTTGATTCCCAAATACTTGAAAAGGCTTCAAACGGCATAAAGACCGTTAAAAAATAATAAAAGCGCATCAGCCATGCGCACGCAAGAAAGGATAAACAAAAGATGACTAATCTGTATCAGGAGTGGAGAAACATTGCCGAGGCCGAGCGCACGCAGGAGGCCGGCGAAAAATTCTGGAACGAATACTTTGAAGCGGAAACCGAGAATTACGAAAAGCTGCTTGCCGACCATGAAAAGGTTTACAGCGGCAAAATAAGCGAGCTTGCCCCCATGTTCAACATGGATGAACCAACGTTTGTGGGCTTTATAGACGGCATAAACACCAGCCTTAAAACCGAAATAGATTTGGATTCGCTGGAAAGCGACAGCGTGGTAACGCTGGATATAGACTTTGAAAAGCTGTATTACAATATGCATGAGGCCAAGGCAAGCTGGCTTTATGAGCTGAAGGAATGGGACGGGGTATTAAGCAAAGACAAGCGCCACGAAATAACCAAGCAGTACCGCGCATCCAAGGTGTTCTTTAGGAAAAACACCGTGCGCAGGAACGATCTCTGTCCCTGCGGCAGCGGAAAGAAATACAAAAACTGCTGCGGCAAAAACGCCTGATAGGGCAATAATATAAACCGACGCAAATAAGGAGGAACGCATTTATGAAGCTTAAATTCTGCGGGGCGGCGCGCTGCGTCACGGGTTCGTGCCATATGCTTTGCTACGATGGCGGCAAGGTGCTTATCGATTGCGGAATGCGCCAGGGTGCGGACGAAAAGGGCGAATTGGGAGCGAGCGATTTTGCATTCGACCCCAAGGAGATAGATGCGGTACTCCTTACCCATGCGCATATTGACCACAGCGGCCTGCTACCGCTTATGGTAAAGCGCGGCTTTAACGGCAAAATAATAACCACAAAGGCCACCGCGGAGCTATCGGGCATAATGCTGCCGGACAGCGCAAAAATTCAGGAGCAGGACGCCGAATATCAAAACCGCAAGAATATGCGCGCGGGCAAGCCTATGGTGGAGCCAATGTATACGGCGGCGGACGCGCAGAAAACGCTGGAACGCTTTGCGCCGGTGAGCTATGGCGACATTGTTGAGGTTTGGCCGGGGCTTAGGGCAAGATTCAACGATATAGGCCATCTTTTGGGCAGCGCCGCAATAGAGCTTTGGGCGGAGGAAAAGGGAACGACCACAAAGCTTGTATTTTCGGGCGACATAGGGCGCGACGAAAGGCCGATACTGCGCGACCCTTCCAGCATAGACGGCGCCGACTACGTTATTGTGGAAGGCACATACGGCGACAGGGAGCACGACGCAACAAAGGAAGAGGATAAGGAAAAGCAGCTTGCGGACGTGCTGAAGGAAGGCATTGCGCGCGGAGGGAACATAGTCATACCCTCGTTTGCCGTTGGCAGAACGCAGGAGCTCCTTTATACAATAAAGCGGCTGATGATGAAAAACGCCGTGCCGGGGCTTGAAAAGATACCGGTATTTGTGGATAGTCCGCTCGGCATAAACGCCACGAAGATATACGAACGCTGCGCAAGGGAGTATTACGATGAAGAGGCGCTGGAAATGCTCAAAACCGGCGGCTCGCCGTTTGACCTGCCCAACCTTAGGGTAGCGGAAACGGGAGAGGAAAGCAAGCTTATCAACTTCCAGCCGGGCTGCAACATAATAATATCCTCCTCCGGCATGTGCGACGCGGGCAGGATAAGGCACCACCTTAAGCACAATCTGTACAGGCCGGATTCGACAATACTGTTCGTTGGCTATCAGGCTAACGGCACGCTCGGCCGCATGCTGCTGGACGGGGCAAGGAGCGTTAAGCTTTTTGGCGAGCAGATACAGGTGAACGCCGCAATACGCATGATAGAGGGCTTTTCCGGTCATGCGGGCAGGAGCGAGCTTCTGCAATGGATAAGGGAAATAGGGTCAAAGCCCAAGTGCGTGTTCTTGGTGCATGGCGAAAGCGAAACGCTGGATAAATTCGCCGTGTCGGTGCGCGCGCTGGGGCTTGATGTTGAAATACCGGAGCTGTTTGACGAATTTGAGCTGAGCTACGGCGCAAGCGGCGTGGTGCGTATGCCCGCGCTTACGCCCAAGAAGGAAGAAGAGCCGGATTTGTTCATAGGCCGCAGGCTGAACCAAATAGCAAGGCAATGGGGCATAAACGGGGCGCTCTACTGTATGCGCGGCGAAGAACCGCTTTACGATACCGCAATGGGCGTTGCCGATGCAAACAGGCAGGACCTTAACGGCATACATACGCATTTTGCCGCAGGGGAGATTACAATGGCGTTTACCGCGGCGGCTGTGCTGGCGCTGAATATGCAGGGCAAGCTTGATTTGGACGCGCCGCTGGATAAGCTTGTTCCAGAATACGCCCACGCCGCAGAGATAACGGCAAGGGAGCTGCTGCTTGGGCAAAAGGCCGTGCCGGACTATGCGGATTACGATATGAACTTTAAGCTTTATACGCGCGCGCAGGAGGAGCAGCTTGACGGGGCGGAAACCTTTAAGCTGAAATGGAACGCGCTGAACGGCGCTATAAGCGATGAAGAGGTGCTTGGCATTGTGAATAAGCTTGGCGTGGTGAACGATCCGGACAGCTACGCCGGCCTGCGCAGCAGCTACCGCATACTGGGAATGGCAGCGGCAAGGGCATACGGAAAAAGCCTTGCCGAAACGCTGGATGGGCTTGTGTTCGCGCCGCTTGGCATGAACGATACGGGCATGGGCAAGGCGGCGGAGGTTACATATACCGCAAGGATAGGCAACGCAAGCGTTGTAGAAAACGCGCCGAGGCTTATCGGCGGCGAAGCGGGCGGCGTGGTCAGCGCATATGATTTGGCGCATTTCGGCATGGCATTGCTTGAAGGTAAGCTGCTTGACGATGAGCATACGGACATTATGCTTGCGCCCAACGCTTGCGGGCTAAGGACTGTTAACGGCTGGCATTACGCGGACGGCAACATGGATTGCGCACAGAGCGCACTGTATATAAACGCGCAGTATAACGTAAGCGTGGCCATGCTTGCAAACGCGCCGAGCGCATTTACGGAGCCGGACGAAACGGGCGCAAGGTCCTTCGTGCAGCGGATGCGGTACGAGATGGACGATGTTTATATAAGGGCGGAGGATGTGCAGCTTGAGCCTATAAACGACGCAAACGTGTATTCCGTGCTTAAGCTTGCCGTAAAGGAGGAGCAGCAGACGCTTGTTGCGGGCAATGATCTTTCGCTTGCGGAGGCGGCCGCGCTTGAAAACGCGCTGCCCTATGCCGTTACGCAGAACGGCGTTGCGGTGGGCTTTGCACTGCTTAACGTTGATAAGGAGCGCGATTTATTCGAAATATGGCGGCTGATGATAGATAAGCGCTTCCAGCATAAGGGCTTCGGCACGGCGGCCATGAAGCTTGCGATGGCGGAGCTTGGACGGCTTGGCGCAAAAAAGGCGCAGCTAAGCGTTGCTCCCGATAATGAAACAGCGATTGCAATGTATAAAAAGCTTGGGTTCCGCTTCACCGGGCGCATGGAGCGCGGCGAAGCATATATGGAATGCGAGCTGTAAGGAGGATAAATGGAAGGCATATTAAGCTATGTTATAGATGCGCTGTATAGCCTGCCGGGGATACTGGTTGGCCTCTCGTTCCACGAATGGGGCCATGCATACGCGGCGTATAAGCGCGGCGACCCCACGGCAAGGAACCTTGGCCGCATGACGGTTAACCCGCTTGCGCATATAGACCCGCTGGGCTTCCTTTCGCTGCTTATACTTGGCTTTGGCTGGGCTAAGCCCGTGCCTATAAGCACGCGCAATTTCAAAACGCCGCGCAAGGATGAGCTTATAGTATCCCTTGCGGGCATAACGGTTAACATTATACTGGGCGCGGTGTTCATGATAATATGGGCGGTGCTTGTGAGCCTGCCGCATAGCAGCGAAATACTCAATACAATGGTGCAGTATTGCTATGCTATCAACTTCGGCCTTGCCGTATTCAATCTTTTGCCCATTCCGCCGCTTGATGGCTACCATGTGGCGCAATGCCTTTTTATGAACGGCAAAACGTACAGGTTTTTCGGCTTTGTTGAAAAATACAGCTACGTTATATTGATAGCCGTGCTGCTTATCAATTCGCGCACGCATTTTCTTAATACGATAGTTTATTGGCTTATGCTGCCGCTTATGAAGCTGGCCGCGCTGATAATGAGCCTTTTTTGAGCGCGGCGCAGGGTGAAAACGGATGGCATACGAAGTTCATCTGAAGGAATTTGACGGGCCGCTTGACCTTCTGCTGCATCTTATAGAGCAGGCGAAGGTGGACATAAAGGACATATTCGTATCCGAAATAACAAACAGGTATCTTTCGCTTATGGAGGAGCTTGACGAGCTGGATATGGATACGGCAAGCGAGTTTTTGACAATGGCGGCAACGCTTGTGTATATCAAATCGCGCTCGCTTTTGCCAAAGCCGCCAAAGGAAGCGGAGGAGGAAGAGGACCCCGAGGAGGCGCTGGTACGCCGGCTGAAGGAATACAAGCTGTTCAGGCAGGCGGGCGAAAGGCTTAATGAGCTGAGCGCGGGCATGCGGGGCGTGTTTTCGCGGCTGCCGGAGGAATTTACGCTTCCCCCGCAGGAATATGAGCTGGAGCAGGCCACGGCGGAGGAGCTTTTTGCGGCGTTTATGGAGGTGCTTAACCGCGAAGAGCCCGAAAGCCGAATTCCCGAAATAGCCAAAAGGGTGGATGCGGACAGGTACACCGTAAGGGCGCAGCTTGTGAAGATACGCGAAAAGCTTAAAAAAAGCCCGAAGGTTACGTTTGAAGAGCTGTTTGAAGCAACGAGCGCCAAGCTTGAAAAGATAGTAACGTTCATGGCGCTGCTTGAAATGATTGCGCGGCAGGAGATACTGCTAAAGCAGTCCGCGCCGTATGGCAGAATAAGCATAAGCGCATATAACCTTAAAGAGGACGATGCGGACGCCGAATACATGGATGAATAGGCCACGGCAGAGGGGGAGGACATATTGGAATACGATGAGCGCATGGGCGCGATAGAATGCATATTGTTCGTTTCGGGCGATCCTGTGCCCGTAATAGAATTGCAGCGGGCAATAGGCGTAACGGACATAGAGATGGAGCATATTATACGCAGCATGGATGAACTTTACAGGCGCGAAAAGCGCGGCGTGCAGCTTTTTATTACGGCGGAAACCATGCAGCTTGTGTCAAACAGGGAATATGCGCACTATATTGAGGAGCTTGTGCAGCCCGTGCAGTCAAAATCATTTTCGCAGTCCATGCTTGAAACGCTTTCCGTAATAGCGTATCGTCAGCCCGTTACAAGGGCGGATATAGAGGCTGTGCGCGGCGTGCGGTGCGAATATGCCGTAAGCCAGCTTATGAAGCTTGGCATGGTAAGGGAGCTTGGGCGCAAAAACGTGGTGGGCAGGCCAATGCTGCTTGGCACAACGGATGCGTTTTTAAGGCATTTCGGCATAAGGTCGCTTAGCGAATTGCCGCAGCTTAGCGAAACGGAAAATCTGGAAGCGGACGAAGCCGGGAATACAGAAACTACGGAATCGGTTTGAGCAAAAGCGGAATAACCCGATAAAGCCTAATAAAATAAAGCGAAACAGCAAATATTAGCCCATATGGGCTTTTTTGCTATGCTTTTAATTGCGGCTGCCGCTGTGGCCGTATTGATACCGATTAAGTTGAGCTTCAGCGTTATGCTGTGCCGCAATGCGGCAAGGCTAAGGCTGAATATTAGCATACTCGGCCTTATACGGATTAAAATTATGCCCGCGGCGGACGGGGAAAAGCGCGCGGCCGGGCACGGCAGGGCTAAGCCCGGAGGGGGAGAGAAAAAGCGCTTTGGAATAAAAATGGGTATGGGTGCGGCAAAAATGGCGCTGGCCGTGGTTAAGCAAAGGGAACGCTATCTGCGGCTTGATACTTTGACGGTGCGCGGGAGCATAGGCATGGAGGGCGACGCCGCCGCAACGGCGCTTTTGTGCGGCGCGGCGAATGAACTGATACCGCGCCTTATACGCCTTTTGCTGCCGAATAGGGGCGCGTGCAGCGTATTTGTTGCGCCGGAATTCAGGTTCGGCGCGGGCTGGCTATATATGGAAGGTATTATTGCGCTCAATATTGCCAAGCTTATAGGTATTATCGGAAAAGAGGTAATTGGATATGTCGCATCCGGTGGAAAACATAATGCGAAGCACTATGGAGCAATTAAGGCAAATGGTTGACGTGAACACGATAGTCGGCTCTCCCGTTGAAACGGGCGGCGGAACGGTGCTGCTGCCCGTTTCCAAGGTCAGCATGGGCTTTGTGTCCGGCGGAGGGGAGTACACCATGGGGCGCGCGGCCTCGCCCGTTAAGCGCGCGGGCGATGAACTGGACGCAAGCGAGGGGCGCTATCCGTTCGCGGGGACTGCCGCGGCGGGCATGTGCCTAACGCCAATGGGCTTTGTTACGAGCGAAAACGGGCGCACGCGGGTATTGCCGGCGCAGTATAAATGCGGCGCTGAACGGCTGATAGACATGATGCCCGAAATAATAGCCGCGATAGAGCGCATGGCAAACGGCATTGCGAACAAAAGCAAAGAGGAACCCAAGGAATGACCGCGCAAAGAGCGATTGCGCTTATGCTGGCAGCGGCGGCCGTAATATGCATTAACGCAGGGGCATATGCCGAAAATGCGCCCGATATTGCGGCGGGCGGCGCGGTGCTTATGGAGCGGGACACGGGAACCGTGATATGCGCCAAGGACGCGCATAAAAAGCTGCCCATGGCAAGCACAACAAAGATAATGACCGCGCTTATAGTTATAGAAAACTGCCCGCTTGCCGATACGGTAAAGGTAAGCCCCAAGGCATACGGCATTGAAGGGTCAAGCATGTATCTGAACGCGGGCGAGGAGCTGAGCGTGGAGGATATGCTGTATGGGCTTATGCTGCTTAGCGGGAACGATGCGGCGGTCGCCCTTGCAATACATACGGCGGGCAGCGTGGAAGCCTTTGCCGCGCTTATGAACAGGCGCGCGGAGGAGCTGGGCGCGCACAATACGCATTTTGTAACGCCGAACGGTCTGCACGATGACGGGCATTACACCACGGCGTATGACCTTACGCTTATTGCGGCGGAGGCAATGAGAAACCCCGATTTCAGGAAGATTGCAGGCTCAACGTATCACAGAACGTCAACGGGCGGCGTTATACGCTGCATGAAGAATAAAAACAAAATGCTGTGGCAGTATGAAGGCGGCTGCGGCGTTAAAACGGGCTATACCAAGGCCGCGGGGCGCTGCCTTGTATTTGCGGCGGAGCGGGACGGCATGATGCTTATAGGCACGGTGCTGAATTGCCCTGATATGTTCAATGCGGCGAAGGCTATGCTCGATTACGGCTTTGCCGGCTTCGGCATGGAAAAAATAGTATCCGCCGGGCAGAGCATAGCGCGCATAAGGGTGAGCGGCGGCGTAAAAACAGCCTTGGCAGCGGAGGCCAAAAACGATATAATAATACCTGTACGAATAGGCGAAAGCGCGGATATACGCACGGAGGTTGAAACGCTCAGCGGCATCACAGCCCCTGTTGAGAAGGGAGAGAGAGTGGGCGTTTTAAGGGTCATTGCGGACGGCAGGGTTGTTGGGACAACCGAGCTTGCCGCCGCGGAGGATTGCCTTTCGCTTCAATTTGGTCAATATTTAAGAAAGCTGCTGTCCGGCTGGGCGGCATAGGGTACGCAATGCGGCTGCAAAAATTCATGGCTGAGGCAGGGGTTGCTTCCAGAAGAAAATGCGAGGAGCTTATCGGCGCTGGGCTTGTTAAGGTAAACGGGCAGGCTGCATCGATAGGCATGGTGATAGACCCGATTAACGACAGGGTGGAATACGCAGGCAAGCTGCTGCGCCCTGCCGCGCAGCGGGTCGTTTTTGCGTTCTATAAGCCGCGCGGGGTCATGTGTACCGCCTTTGACCCGCAGGGCAGGGCGACTATAATGGACTATTTTAAGGATATGCCTTATAGGTTATATAGCGTTGGCAGGCTGGACTATGATTCGGAGGGCCTGCTGCTTATGACGAATGACGGCGAGCTTGCCTATAAGCTTACGCATCCTAAGTTCAGCGTGGATAAAACATACCATGCCGTGTGCGACGGCGTGCTTACAAATGCCGAAATAGCAAGGCTTGAACAGGGCGTGGATATTGGCGACGGCGTTACTGGCCCTGCGCGCATAACGCAGGTACACGCGCTGCACAACGGCAACACATCGTTCGATATAACAATACACGAGGGCCGCAACCGCCAGATAAGGCGCATGCTGGAGGCGGTTGGGCATAAAACGCTGGTGCTTAAGCGCACGAAGGAGGGCGCGGTTTCAATAGGCTTTATGCAGCCGGGCGAATACAGGCAGCTTAATGAGGCGGAGCTGGACGCGCTTAGGCAAACAGAGCTTTCTTAACATGAAATTGACGCGCAATTCACCCTACGGACGGATTTTGCAAGCCGTTATGGGCAAAACCGGCACTTCCATGAACATAAAGAAAAATAAATTTGCATTTCTTGCAGGAAAAAAGAACACTATGCAGAATAATAGAAAACGGGTGTATTTGATGGCATTGTTTACTCAAATGCCAGCTTATACATGTATACAAGTATTTAACGGTTTCATAATCAATGCTTAGAAAGGAGACTGTCACAAATGGTTGAAATGATCACCAATCCGTGGGTTGTGCTTGCATTGGGTATGGGTACGGTATTTGTCGGATTGCTGCTGCTGGTGCTTATCATCAAGCTGATGGGCTTTGTGGCGAGCAAGACCGTCAAGAAGCCGGCGGCTCCCGCCGCAGCCAAGGCTGCCCCGGCTCCTGCCGCCGCCGCACCGGCTGCCGCGCCTGCCGCTGCGCCCGCGCCCGCCCCTGTGGTATATCCGCACGAGGTGGATCGTTATGCGTTCGACGCTGCCGTAGCCGCTGCCATCGCCACCTATACCGGACGCGATGTTAAGGGCTTCCGTATCACCAGAATCACAAAGATGTGATTTCAACAAGAACAAAAAAAGACCGATTAAGACTATTTCAGGAGGATTTAATAAAATGGTGCGTAGGTTTATCGTGAACGTAAACGGTACAGCTTATGATGTTGAAGTTGAAGAAGTCGGCGGCGTTGCCGGCCGTCCCGCTGCCTTTGTGGCTCCCTCTCCTTATATGAACGCGGCTCCCGTGTATGCCGCGCCCGCTCCCGCGTACAGCGCGCCCGTTGCGCCCGCTGCGCCCGTAGCACCCGCTCCCGTTGCGGCTCCCGCCCCTGCTGCGGCTCCCGCACCCGCCGCGGCTCCCGCTCCCGCCGCAGCCCCCGCTGCCGCTCCCGCCGCAGCCCCCGCTGCCGCTCCCGCCGCCGGACAAACCGCCGTTACAGCTCCCATGCCCGGCAACATACTGGATATTAAGGTAAACGTAGGCGATACCGTTAATGCCGACGATGTAGTAGTAATACTTGAGGCCATGAAGATGGAGAACGAAATATTCGCTCCCGCTTCCGGCAAGGTTGTGGCTATAAACACCACCAAGGGCGCTTCCGTCAATTCCGGCGATTGCCTGCTGGTGATAGGCTAAGCGGCCCCCGCTTTTGCCGATTCCGATTGAAAGGAGAGCAAAATGGGAGAAGCAATTCAAAGCTTTTTTGAAATGACCGGCTTTTCTATGATAGCCAACGATCCAAAGGTGCTTATAATGATAGCGATATCATTGGCGCTTATGTATCTGGCCATAGTGAAGAAATTCGAGCCGTTGCTGCTGCTGCCGATAGCGTTCGGTATGCTGCTTACCAACCTGCCCGGTGCGGAAATGTATCACCGCGAGCTTTTTGCCAGCGGACACGTTGACTGGGCTAAGCTGAGCGATCAGGGAGGTCTTATAGACTATCTGTACCTTGGCATAAAGCTTGGCATTTATCCCTGCCTTATATTCATGGGCGTGGGCGCGGGTACGGACTTTGGGCCCCTTATCGCCAACCCCAAAACGCTGTTCATGGGCGCGGCGGCTCAGCTGGGCATATTCATCGCCTTTATGGGCGCAATAGGTCTCAGCGATTTGTTCCCGGGCGCATTTAATTTCGGCGTAAAGGAAGCATCTTCAATAGGCATCATAGGCGGCGCCGACGGCCCCACGGCCATATATGTAACGCTTAGGCTTGCGCCGCATCTGTTGGGGCCGATTGCCGTTGCCGCGTATTCCTATATGGCGCTTGTTCCGGTTATACAGCCGCCCATTATGAAGGCGCTGACCACCAAGAAGGAACGCCAGATAACCATGGAACAGCTCAGGCCGGTTTCCAAGACCGAAAAGATTATATTCCCCATAATAGTTACCATATTCGTATCTCTGCTGGTACCCTCCGCGGCTCCGCTTATAGGTATGCTTATGTTCGGTAATCTGCTTAAGGAGTGCGGCGTGACCGAAAGGCTTTCAAAGACCGCGCAGAACGAGCTGATGAACATAGTTACCATATTCCTTGGCGTATCCGTAGGCGCTACCGCCACGGCGGATATATTCCTTACCTGGCAGACCATAGGCATACTGCTTATGGGCGTATGCGCGTTCGCGTTCGGTACTGCGGGCGGCGTGCTGATAGCCAAGATTATGAATAAGCTTTCCGGCGGCAAGATAAATCCGCTTATCGGCTCCGCGGGCGTTTCCGCCGTGCCTATGGCGGCGCGCGTATCGCAGGTGGTTGGCCAGAAGGAAAAGCCCGGCAACTATCTTTTGATGCATGCCATGGGCCCCAATGTGGCGGGCGTTATCGGCTCCGCAATAGCTGCGGGCGTTCTGCTTTCGCTCTATTGGGTACACTGATATAACATAAAAAGCAACTTATCAAGGAGGAATCCGGATGAGCAAAAAGATATTTATTACCGATACTATTTTGAGGGATGCGCACCAGTCCCAGGCCGCAACCCGTATGCGCACCGAGGATATGCTTCCCGCGTGCGAAGTGCTGGACAGCATTGGCTATTGGTCCCTTGAATGCTGGGGCGGAGCCACGTTTGACAGCTGCCTCCGCTTCCTCAACGAGGATCCGTGGGACAGGCTCAGGAAGCTTAAGAAGGCCATGCCGAATACCAAGCTGCAAATGCTTTTCCGCGGCCAGAACATACTTGGCTACAAGCATTATGCCGACGACGTTGTGGAGCAGTTCTGCCGCAAGGCGATAGAGAACGGCATAGACGTTATAAGGATATTCGATGCGCTCAACGACGTGCGCAACCTTGAAGCCGCCATAAAGTACACCAAGAAATACGGCGGAATATGCGAACCCGCCATAAGCTACACCATCAGCCCCGTGCATAACGAGGATTACTTTGTAAAGGTAGCCAAGGAGCTGGAGCAGATGGGCGCGGACGTGATATGCATAAAGGACATGGCAAACCTGCTGCTGCCCTATGACGCATATTCGCTGGTAAAGCGGCTGAAGAAGGAAATAAGCGTGCCTATACATCTGCATACGCACAACACCACCGGCACGGGAGATATGACTTATCTTATGGCCGTGCAGGCGGGCGTGGATATAGTGGACTGTGCGCTCAGCCCCCTTGCAAACGGCACAAGCCAGCCCGCCACCGAAGCGCTTGTGGCTACGCTGAAGGGAACGGAGTACGATACGGGGCTTGACCTTGAAAAGATGGCCGTTGCCGCAAAGCATTTCCGCGGCGTTGCGCAGAAGCTAAAGGACGAGGGCTTCCTTGACCCGAAGGTGCTGAACGTGGATACCAATACGCTTATCTATCAGGTGCCGGGCGGAATGCTTTCCAACCTTATAAGCCAGCTAAAGCAGCTTAATGCCGAGGATAAGTATTACGATGTTCTTGCGGAAATACCCCGCGTGCGCGAGGATTTCGGCTATCCCCCGCTCGTAACGCCCACCAGCCAGATAGTCGGCTCCCAGGCTGTGCTTAATGTGGTTTCCGGCGGAAGGTATAAAACCTTCTCCAAGGAATCCAAGGCGCTCCTGCGCGGCGAATACGGCGCGCTGCCCGGCAAGGTAAATGAGGAAGTGCGCAAAAAGGCCATTGGCGACGCCGAGGTCATAACCTGCCGCCCGGCCGATTTGCTTAAGCCTGAGCTTGAAAAGTATCGCGAGGAGATAAAGGACGTTATGCGCCAGGAGGAGGACGTGCTGAGCTACGCATTGTTCCCGCAGGTTGCCATGAAGTTCTTTGAACAGCGTAATAACCCAAAGCCCAAGGAAGAGACTAAGCCGGAAGAGCCCAAGGCAGCACCGGCGGCAGCGCCCGTGCAGACACCCGCGGCGGGGGCGCAGAAGATGCCCATGCATCCCGAATTGCCAGCAAAGCAGCTATTTGTTGAGGATATTACGATAGGCCGCTGATAGGCAAAACCGAATAGAAATGACATTGCCGCATCCGTGCCGCCGCAAAAAGCAGCGCGGATGCGGCTGATTTATGCCCATTTGCGCCGAAAATTCAATACAATTATGGCAAAGCGGGAACCTGTATTGAAAGTGGGGGCATTTTTTATTATAATCCAAGCATAGATACCGCAATTCTTGGGAGGTAAAGAATATGGCTGCGCAGAAGATAATGATTTGCGATGACCAGATAATGATACACGAAACGCTCGGTATATATTTGGAAAACGAGGGGTTTGAATATATCAGCGCGATGGATGGCGAGGAGGCGCTGCAAAAATACGTAAGCGAAAGGCCGGATCTTATTATACTGGACATAATGATGCCCAAGCTTTCCGGCACGGAGGTATGCCGCAGGCTGAGGGAAAAGAGCCGCGTGCCCATAATAATGCTTACGGCAAAGGGCGAGGAGATAGACAGGATACTGGGCCTTGAGCTTGGCGCGGATGATTATATAGTAAAGCCGTTCAGCGCGCGGGAGGTCGTGGCGCGGGTAAAGGCCGTGCTGAGAAGGCTTGCAATGGCAAAGGAGCAGCCGCAACAGGTGCTTCGCTTTGACGGGCTTGAAATAAACATAAATAACTACGATGTGCGCGTAAACGGGGAGCGCGTGCCGTTCACGCCCAAGGAGGTTGAAATATTCCAGCTACTTGCATCGCACCCGGGCAAGGTTTACGAGCGCGAAACGATACTTTCGCTCGTGTGGGGATATGATTTTTACGGCGATACAAGGGCGGTTGATACGCAGATAAAGCGCATACGCCAAAAGCTGCCCGCCGACGGAACGGTGAACTGGAGCATAAAAACCGTTTACGGCGTGGGCTATAAATTCGAGGTAGGCAGGCAATGAAGCATTCGCTGCTTATAAAAACCGTATGCCTTGTGCTGTTCACGGTGGTATTAAGCGCCGCCCTTACGGCGCTTGTTTTTCGCTATGCGGGCATAAAAAGCTACGGCGAGCTGAAAACAAAGGAGCTGAAGCCGAGGGCGGAGTTCATATCGTGCCGCGCCGCGGATTTCATGGAAGGCATACTGACCCGCAGGGAATTTGAAAACATAGTCAATTACGATAGGCGCATATGGGACGCCGCGCCGTATCTTTATTCGGCGGACGGCAAGCTTTTCGGCAGCGTTACCAATTCTCAGCTTGCCGCAAATACGGATATGATATCGCCCTATCTTGCGAGCGCGCTTGAAGGCAACGGGGTCAGCGCCGTGGTTATGATGGGCGGCAGGGCAGGCGTTATTGTGGGCGAGCCTATATTTGCGGGCGACGGCACGGTTATGGGCGCCGTGTTCTTGGTAAAGCCCATGGACGAATTAAGCACGGGCTGGGGCAATCTTATATCCTCGCTTCCGCTGGCCATGCTGCTGGTGGCGCTTATAATGGCTCCGGTGGCGTATTTCGGTTCGCGCGGGCTTACGCGACCCCTGAATAAGATGAACGAGGCTGCCGTGGCCATGACGAACGGGGACTTTTCCGTCCGCGCAATAGAAAAGGGCGATGGCGAGGTGGCGCGGCTGGGTCGATCGTTAAACGAGCTTTCAAGCGCGCTGAGCGGCACAATAGGCGCGCTGACATTTGAAAGGAACAGGCTTAAAAGCGTGCTTGACGGGTTGCTGGAGGGCGTTATAGCCGTAAACGGAGAAGGCAGAATTATACAGTTCAACCCCGCATCGGTAAAGCTTATGGGCTGCGCAAGGGGCGAGGGCATTGAAAAATCACCCATGTACGGAGAACTTCATTCAATGGTGGAGCAGGTGTTGAGCGACGGCGTGAGCCGCTGGACGGAGCAAAGCTATAAGCAGGCCGTGCTGCGCTTTACAATATCCGCACTCGGCGCGGACGGCAAAAACGAGGGCGCAATAATAATGATACAGGACGTTACGGAGGCGGCGCGGCTTGAACAGACGCGGAGGGACTACGTTGCAAACGTATCGCATGAGCTTAGGACGCCGATAGCATCAATACGCGGACTGTCGGACGCGCTGTGCGACGGGCTGGTTAAAAAGGATGAGGACAGGATGCGGTACTATGGCTATATTCAGCATGAAACCATACGCCTTTCGCGCCTGATAGACGACCTTTTGGAGCTTAGCCGGTTGCAATCGGGCAGCGTGGCAATAGCGCGCCGCAGAATGAGCGTGAACGATTTGATATACGACGTTGCGGACAGATACGGCACAATAGCCAAGGATAACGGCAAAACGCTTTCGGTAACAATGGCCGGGGGCGAGCATGAGGCATACAGCAATCCGGATAGGTGCGAACAGGTGTTGATAGCACTGCTTGACAACGCCATAAAGCACAGCGCATCGGGCGAGGTGAAGCTTGACGTAAGCGAGGGCGAAGATGAATACACCATAACCGTATCCAACCCCGGCGAGATAGCCGAAGCGGACATAGGCCATCTTTTTGAAAGGTTCTATAAGGCGGATAGGGCGCACACGGGCGAGGGCACGGGGCTTGGCCTTGCAATAGCGAAGGAGATAATGGAGCTGATGGGAGAGCGCATTTGGGCGGAAAGCAAGGACGGCACGGTAACGTTCGGCTTTACGGTTGCAAAGCATGAATGCGCGCAGGCGAATACAAAAACGGAGTGAAGCGCATAACAAATAGCCGCGGCAGGATTTGAAAAAGACCGCCGCGGTGTTATAATATGGATAATGAATACAATGGGAGGTAAACAACATGAGCAGCGGCAAAATTCTGATAGCTGATGACGACAGGAACGTGCATGAATCGCTTGGCATCTATCTAAAATCCGAAGGGTTTGAAACCGTTGACGTATACGACGGTGCGGCGGCGGTGAGCGCGCTGGACGGCGATATTTCGCTTTGCGTTATGGATATAATGATGCCGGTTATGAACGGCATTGACGCCTGCAAGGAAATACGCAAAAATTCGCAGGTGCCCATAATAATGCTTACCGCAAAGGGCGAGGAGATAGACAGGATACTTGGCCTTGAGCTGGGCGCGGATGATTATATTGTAAAGCCCTTCAGCCCGCGCGAGGTTGTTGCAAGGATAAAGGCCGTGCTGAGGCGCACAAGCGAGCAGCAGAGCAACGACGACGGCCGCGTAACGCTAAACGGCCTTGTTATAGATATAAAGAGCTATACCGTAACGCTTAAAGGGCAGCCGGTAATATGCACGCCCAAGGAAATAGAGATACTTTATATGCTTGCATCCAATCCCGGGCAGGTGTTCACAAGGGAGCAGCTCCTTAACAAGGTTTGGGGCTATGACTTTGCGGGCGAAACGAGAACGGTGGATACGCACATAAAGCGCATCCGTGCCAAGCTTGACAATACCGGCCTTAACTGGTCAATAAAGACCATATACGGCGTGGGTTATAAGTTCGAGGTAGAATAAGCTATGCTTAAAAGCGTGTTTTTCCGCCGCCTTGTAATAATGCTTTCGGTCGCAATGCTCATTGCGGCGGCCGTTATGCTGGGCGGCTATGTGTTCCTGAGCAAGGATGTTTATGCGGATATAAAGCTGGACGAGCTGCATCCTTCGCTTGATGCGGCGGAGCAGCTTGCCAAGGAATACATGGCGGGCGAAATAGATAAGGGCGTGTTTGAACGGCTGGCGGCAAGGCTGCTGCCGTCAAATACCGGCACTGTGCTTTATCTTGATGCGGAAGGGAACACGCTTTTTTATGTGGACAGTTTGCTCGGCACCGATGCGGAGGGCGCAAAAAGGCTGCTTTATGAGCAGATAGTTTCCGCCGAAGGCGGTGCGGACGTTAAGCAGAACCGCCTTAGGATGAGGGAGGATAGATCCGCCCTTGCGCTCGGCTGCCCGATAATAGACGACGAAGGAAACATACTGGGCGCGGTGGTTATGCTAAGCTCGCTAAAGCTTGTTACAAACGCCACGGGGCGTATGTCGCTTCTTGTGCTGATGCTTACCACAATAGCCATACCCGTTGCGCTTATAATGATAGTTTGGCGCGCAAAGAATATTGCAGACCCCATCCGCCGCATGAACGACGCCGCAAAGGCAATGTCCAAGGGCAATTTCAATATAAGGCTTGATGAGAATATACCCGGCGAGGTTGGCGAGCTTGCAGGCTCGCTCAATAACCTTTGCGCGGAGCTTGACCATACCATACGCCAGCTAAGCAGCGAAAAAAGCCAGCTTGACCAACTGCTGCAAAGCCTGAGCGACGGCGTTGCCGCAACGGATGAACACGGTGCGCTTACGCATTACAATTCCGCAATAATGCGTATGTTCGGCGCGGTGAACGTATCCAAGCGCGAGGAGCTGATATCCGATGAAAAGGTATGGAAGGTGTTTGACGAGGTTTTCAATTCCGGCAAGCCCCAAACCATAACCTACCCCATGGCGGGGGACAGGGTGCTTTGGATAAGCATTTCGCCCGTTGTAACGGCGGAGCGCGAAAGGGTTGGTGTTGTGGGCCTATTCAAGGATATGACGGAGATGGAGCGGGTGGAAAAGCTAAGGCGGGATTACGTTGCAAACGTATCGCATGAGCTGAGGACGCCGCTTACCGCCGTAAGGGGGCTGCTTGAGCCGCTTGCGGACGGAATGGTTAAGGAGGAGGCGGACAGACAGCGGTATTATAAAATAATGCTGCATGAGGTGCTTAGGCTTTCGCGCCTTATAACGGACATGATGACGCTCAGCCGCCTGCAATCGGGCACGGAATACATGGAAATAGCCCGCGTGGACGTGAACGAGCTGGTGCAGGATATTGCAAGCGCGTATTCATCAACGCTTGCCGATAAGGGCGTTGAGCTGGTGCTGGATTGCCCGCGGCCCGTGCCGGACGCCATGACCGATCCGGACAGGATAGAGCAGGTGCTTGTTATATTGCTGGATAATGCATCGCGCTATACGCCAAAGGGCGGCACAATAACCATATCCGCCCGCAATGCAAAGGATAAGATTCGGCTTTCCGTAACCGATACGGGCTGCGGCATACCCGAAAGCGACCTGCCGCATATATTCGAAAGGTTCTATAAGGTGGATAAGTCCCATAGCGAGGGCGGCACGGGGCTTGGGCTGTCGATAGCGCATTTCATAATGGAAAAGCTTGGCGAAACGCTTAGCGTTGAAAGCGAGGTTGGCAAGGGCACGCGCTTTACGCTTACGCTTAAACGCTATGTGCGCAACGCCATAGCCTTGGGGCCTGCTGGCGAAAAGCAGACCCGCTACGGCGATGGGGACGGGAAGGACGAATACGTTCCAAACGACGCCGATATTCAGGATGACGATGATGTTGTGGATGCGCATTACGAGGTTATAGAGCAGCCGCAGAAGGCGGAAAAGGCGCCAAAGGGCGATAGGACGCAAAAGAGCGAAAAGCCGCAGAATAAGGCGGAAAGACAGGGCAAACGATGAGCACTTGCAGCATATGCCCGCGAAAATGCTCAATAGACCGCGCCGAAGCGGCGGGCTACTGCGGCGCGCGCGAAAGGGCGCACATTGCCCGCGCCGCGCTGCACCGCTGGGAGGAGCCGATAATAAGCGGCGAACGCGGCAGCGGTACAATATTCTTCTGCGGATGCAATCTAAACTGCATATTCTGCCAGAACTATAAAATAAACCACAGCGTTATGGGTATAGAGGCGGATGAGAATACGCTTTGCCGCATAATGCTTGACCTTCAGCGGCGGGGCGCGCACAACATAAACCTTGTTACCCCCGCGCCGCATGTGCCGCTGATAGCGCGCACGATACCGCTTGCGCGGAAGGCGGGGCTTACAATACCCATAGTATACAATACAAACGCATATGAAACGGCAGAAACGCTGAAGCTGCTTGACGGGCTTATAGACATATACCTGCCGGATTTCAAGTATGTTTCGCCTGCGCTTTCAAAAAAATACAGCGGCGCGGAGGATTATTTTGAGGTTGCGGCTAAGGCGATAGCTGAAATGTACCGCCAGGCGGGAAACATAAGGCTTGACGAAAACGGCATGGCGGCATCGGGCGTATTGATACGGCACATGGTGCTGCCGGGCTGCGTGGACGATACGCGAAGGGTGCTGGACTATATTTCGGCCAATTATCCGAAAAATATCTATATATCGATAATGAGCCAGTATGCCCCGCCGAAGGACGGCCTGCCCAAGCCAATCGACCGCCGCATAACAAAAGGCGAGTACGGCAGGGCATTGGACTACGCCATAGACAAGGGCTTTGAAAACGTGTTCATTCAGCGGCGCGATTCGGCGGATATTTCATACACGCCCGATTTTGACGGAGAAGTAATATTTGACCCCATAGAACGGGGCAAATAACCGCGAAAGTCGGTGCAAATATGAACGGATTATTAACTTTTGTAATATTCGCTTAAAAAAGATTGCAAAGCGCAACATATAGTGTTACCATTAAATCAGCGAATGAAAGCGGGTCGTGACAATCGCATTTATCTTCATTATTGTTTTCCTCCAACCATAAACAATCGGTGGATGGCGGAGAAGGGGTAATCCGCAGTTCACCATCAATAGCTAACGACCCGAATTAAAGAGGCTCTTAACATGAGCTTCTTTTTTTATGCATATGAATAGGCGTCAGGCTTTAATGGGGGGGGGATGGCATACGGGAAGGGCAAGGGCGGCGTTCAATATTGCCGTGACGGCGGCGGTTTTGGCGTTTATGGCAATGATGAGCTTACAGACATACAAGGAGCTGTTCAATAGGGAAGCGGAGCCGCCCGCAAGGCAGCGCACGGGCATAATAAGCGTTTGGAACGTGGTAAAATGCAAGCCGTACACGGGCAGCATAAGCACCGTTCTCAGCGACGCGGCAAAAAGGCTTGAAAAGCGCGAATACGGCGTGTTTTACAGCGTGGAGGGCATGACGGAGGATGAATACATAAGGCGCACGGAGCGCGGCGAAAGGCCGGACGTGATAGCGTTTCAGGCGGGGCTTTTGGACGCAAACGGGCTTACAGAGCTGAATAAGGAGGATTATGCGCAAATAGGCGAAGAGCTACTCCGCGCGGGCAGCAGCGAAGGGAAGCTGTATGCAATAGCATATGCGCAAAGCCCGTGCGTACTGATAGAGAATAACGAGCTTTCCAAAAAAGCGGGAATAAGCATTGATGAAGGCGATACGGACGCAAGGGCCATACTTATGGCGGTAAACGGCGCGGACGGCGGCAGTATAAAGCAAAGCCTGCTGTCCGGCAGGGCGGAAATATGGGCGTTGATGGGCGCGCAGGGCGAATGCGGCGACACGGCGGCGTTTAAGGAGGGCAAGGCCGCGTTGTGCATAGACGATGTGCGTACAGCGCGGGAGCTGAGCATGCTGAACGAAAGGGGCAAGGGCTTTAACTATACCGTGCATGGCATTATTGGCGCTTGCGGCAACGCGCGGCTGATAGCAATAATGCAGACCGAGGACGAATGGATAAGGGAGCATGGCGAAAGGCTGATACAGTTTTTGCTGACGCCTAAGTATAGCCTGAAAATAGCCCAGTGCGGCATGTATCCTTCCGCGCCGACGGACGGCGGGGTTGAATGCGGCAGCCCCGTTGACGCCGCGGCTTTGCTGGACGGCACGCCGTGCGCGAACGCATTTTTGCTGAACCGATATAAGGACGCTATTGCGGAGGAGGCGGCGCGTGCGCTTGCGGGCGATGGGGAGGCGGGCAAGGCCATAGCCAAAAGATATGGCGAGCTTTTGGACTGAGTATTGTGAAACGGGCAAAAATAAAGTAAAATTAACTTGGCTGAATAATGCTTATTGGGAGAGAGAATATGAAGGAATTGCCTTTTGAATTAAAACGGATGCTCAATGCGCTTAATGCGCGGGAAAACGTGCCTATGGCGCAGTATACCTCCTTCAAAACGGGCGGGAATGCGCGCATATTGGCGGAGCCTGATACCGCGGAGCATACGGCGGAGCTTATGCGGATGATAGAGGAGGCTGGCGTAGAGCATTACGTTATAGGCAACGGCACAAATCTTTTGATAAGCGACAACGGGCTTGACGCGATAGTTGTGCGCATTGGCGAAAGGCTTGGCAGCATTGAGCGGAACGGCTGCACCGTATTTGCGGGCGCGGGCGCAAGCTATGCGGCATTGGCTAAGCAAAGCGTACAATGGGGGCTTATGGGCCTTGAATGGGCGGCGGGCATACCGGGCACGGTAGGCGGCGCGGTGGCAATGAACGCGGGCGCATACGGCGGGGAAACCGTAAACGCGCTTAAAACCGTGACGTATGCGGAAAACGGCGCCATAATAAAGGAAGCCGTGGATAAGGAAGAGTTTGGATACAGGCTAAGCCCGTTCGTTACGGGTGAAAAGGTGATAATAGGCGCGGAGCTTGAATTGAAAGAGGATGACGGCGGCGCATACGGCAGAATGGCGGAATATACCAACAGCAGGCGCGAAAAGCAGCCCATAAATTACCCGAGCGCCGGAAGCACGTTCAAACGCCCCGAGGGACATTTTGCCGGGGCGCTGATAGAGCAGGCGGGCTTGAAGGGAACGCGCGTAGGCGGTGCGGAGGTCAGCACGCTGCACGCAGGATTTATAATAAACGCGGGCGGGGCAACATCGCGCGATGTATACGAGCTGATACGCCTTGTGCAGCAAAGGGTGAAGGAAAACAGCGGAGTGCGGCTTGAAACGGAAGTGAAGCTGCTTGGCGAATTCTAAGGAGGAGCAGATGGAGCTTGTTATAGTTACCGGTCTTTCGGGCGGCGGAAAAACGCAGGCGCTCAGGTGCCTTGAGGATATGGGCTATTTTTGCGTGGATAATTTGCCGTGCGCAATGATGGGAGGATTTGTGCAGCTTTGCCGCGATTCAAAGCCGCCCGTTGAAAAGGCCGCCGTTGTTGTGGACAGCCGCGAAAGCGTGTTTGCAAACGAATTGCAGCAGGCGCATATGCAGCTATGCATGCTGCCCGTCAATTTCCATATACTGTATCTTGAATGCCGCGACGGGGTGCTTGAACGGCGCTATAACGAAAGCCGCCGCCCGCATCCGCTGAACCGCGATATACGCGAGGGCATAAAGGAGGAGCGTGAGCTGCTTTCCTTCTTCCGCGACAGGGCGGAATATATAATTGATACAAGCGAGCTAAAGCCAATGGAACTTAGAAGAAAGCTTGAAGAATACTTCAGCGGGGACAGAAAGGCGGAGTTCCAGCTTATAATAGAAAGCTTTGGCTATAAGCGCGGGGTGCCGTTTGAAGCGGATATGGTGTTAGATATGCGCTTTAGCCCAAATCCGTTTTATGAAGCGGAGCTTAGGGGGCTTAGCGGCAGGGACAAGCCCGTGCGCGATTTTATAGAGAGCGATGAAATATACAAAGGCTTTATGGAGCGAACGGAGGCCATGCTGCGGCAGCTTATACCCGCATTCGTAAAGCAGGGCAAGTGCAGGCTGCTTGTGGCCTTCGGCTGCACGGGCGGCAGGCACCGTTCCGTATGCGCGGCGGAGGAAATGTTCAAAAGGATGAAGGATGATTATTCCGCCCGCCTGATACACCGCGATGCGGGCATAGAGGCGGCGGACATACAGGAACGCACAGGTGGAAAGGTAGAAAGCTGATGTCTTTTTCATCCACGGTAAAGGACGAGCTGGCGGGCATAAAAACGCAAAGCCGCGATGAAAGGCTCAGCTTGCTTTGCGGCCTGACCCATACCTCGGCGGCGGTTACAATAGGCCGGGGCGGGCTTGGCATAGAATACGTGAGCGAAAGCGAAAACGTGGCGGAGCTTGCCCGCGCGCTTACGGAGGAGCTGTATGGGCTGGATGCGTCGTTTTCAACGCGCAGGCAGGAGGGCTTTAAGCGCAGCAGCATAGTTGTCCATGCTTCGGGCGAAGGGTGCAGGAGGCTGCTTATTGACTGCGGCAGTCTGCCCGCGGATGACGACGCGGACTTTGAACCGGGTAAAATACCCGAAAGCATGACGCAGAGCGACGAGCGTATGCGCTGCCTGCTGCGCGGCGCTTTTTTGGGCGGCGGTTCGGTAAGCGACCCCAAGAAGGGCTACCACCTTGAAATTGTTACGCGGCAGGAATGCTTTGCGGATACACTTCGCGCCGCGGCGGAGGGTTACGGCATCCGCGCCAAGGTAACGGCAAGGAAGGCGAATTTTATATTTTATTTGAAAGAGGGCGAAAGCGTTTCCGACTTTCTAAGCCTTGTTGGGGCAATGAACGGCACAATGCAGTTTGAGCAGATACGGGTGCTGCGCTTTATGGCAAACGACATAAACCGCCGCACTAATTTTGAAGATGCAAATATGCAAAAGGCGGCGATGGCCTCCGCGCAGCAGAGAATGGACATACAGCTTATTATAAAAGAGCAGGGCATAGAAAGCCTGCCGGATAAGCTTAGGCAAACGGCGGAAGCAAGGATAAATAATCCCGAGGCCACGCTGACGGAATTGGCGCATGAGCTTGAAATAACAAAGTCCTGCCTTACGCACAGGCTTAAAAAGCTTTCCCAAACGGCGGAGGATATTCGCCTGCACGGGAGCGGCGCGGCGGACGGAGCAGGGGAGGAGAATATATGAGCGGCTTTACACACCTGCATGTGCATACGGTATACAGCCTGCTGGACGGCGCATCCAAAATACCGGCGCTCGTTTCGCGGGCAAAGGAGCTGGGCATGGATTCCATTGCCATAACGGATCACGGCGTTATGTACGGCGTGATAGATTTTTATAAGGAATGTACAAAGCAGGGCATAAAGCCCATACTCGGCATGGAGGCCTACGTTGCGCCCGCCTCGCTTTACGATAGGGAGGGCACAAGGGAATACAACCACCTTATTTTGCTTGCCAAGAACCAAGAGGGCTACAGGAACCTGATGAAGCTCAGCTCAATAGCCTTTGTGGACGGGTTCTATTATAAGCCGAGGATAGATTACGATATACTTGAAAAATACCATGAAGGGCTTATTTGCCTTTCCGCGTGCCTTGCGGGCAGCATACCGCAGGCGCTGCTGAACGGGCGCCATGATGAGGCGCGCGCCTTAGCGCTTAGGTTGAAGCGCGTGTTCGGGGACGATTTTTATATTGAGCTGCAAAACCACGGCCTGCCGGAGCAGCTTGAGGTGCTGCCAAAGCTTGCAAATTTGGCGCGGGAGCTTAATATAAAGGCCGTTGCCACGAACGATATACATTATGTGGATAAGGCTGATGCGGAGGCGCAGGATCTTTTGCTGTGCATACAGACGGCAAAATACGTTGACGATGAAAACCGCATGCGCATGAGCGCGGATGAATTCTATCTTAAAAGCGAGGACGAAATGCGCGCCGCGCTTAAGGGCTACGAATACGCCGTTGAAAATACGCGCGAGGTTGCGGATAAATGCAGCGTGAGCATAGCGTTTGGCGAAAGGCATTTGCCCGGCTTTAACGCGCCTGACGGCATGGACAATTTTGAATACCTGAAAAAGCTTTCCGAAGAGGGGCTTGCAATAAAAATGCCCGATGCCGATGACGCCGCGCGGGAGCGGCTTAATACGGAGCTTGAAATAATCCGCAGCATGGATTTTGTGGACTATTTCCTTATAGTGCGCGATTTTGTGGCGTTTGCGCACAACAGCGGCATATTCGTGGGCCCCGGGCGCGGCAGCGGCGCGGCAAGCCTTGTTGCGTATTCATTGGATATTACGGACATTGACCCGCTTATGTACGACCTTCCGTTTGAGCGTTTCCTTAATCCGGAGCGGGTATCCATGCCGGACTTTGATATAGACTTCTGCGTGGAAAGGCGGCAGGAGGTAATAGACTATGTTGTTGAAAAATACGGCAAGGATAACGTATCGCAGATAATAACGTTCTCTACGCTTGCGGCAAGGGCGGTTGTAAAGGATGTGGGGCGCGCGCTTAGGGTTCCGCTTCAGGACGTGAACAGGATAACAAAGCTTATACCAAGGGCGGTGGATATGACGCTGAGCAAGGCGCTGGAGGTATCGGCGGAGCTTAAGGAGCTTTACGATAACGACCCCGTGGTAACAAAGCTTATAGACCTTTCATTAAAGCTTGAAGGGCTGCCGAGGAATCCCGGCACCCACGCGGCTGGCGTTGTTATAAGCGCGGAGCCTATAAGCGAATTTGTGCCGCTGCAGCGCAACGGCGACATTGTGACCACGCAGTTCTATAAGGAAATAATAGAGGAGCTCGGCCTGCTGAAGATGGACTTCCTTGGGCTGAGAACGCTTACCGTAATACGCGATACGCTTGACTTTATACGCGGGCAGGGCAAAAACGTTCCAGATAAGGAATTGAAGGAGTATACGGACAGGCGCGTATACGAAATGATATCCGCTGCCGATACGGACGGCGTGTTCCAGCTTGAATCGGCCGGCATGAAGCAGTTTATGCTGCAATTAAAGCCCGGCTGCCTTGAAGATCTTATAGCCGGCATTTCGCTTTTCCGCCCGGGCCCCATGGATCAGATACCCAAATATCTTTCCGGAAAAAACCACCCCGACAAGGTAACGTATCTTAGCGAAAAGCTTCGCCCCGCGCTAAAGGCCACATACGGCTGCATGGTATATCAGGAGCAGGTGATGCGCATAGTGCGCGACGTGGCGGGCTATTCCATGGGCCGCAGTGACCTTGTGCGCCGCGCAATGGCCAAAAAGAAGCACGACGTTATGCAAAAGGAACGGCATAACTTTATATACGGCATAGAGGAAAACGGCGTTGTGAGCGTGCCGGGCGCGGTGCGTAACGGCGTGGACGCGGAAACGGCGAATAAAATATTCGACTCAATGGCGGATTTTGCGTCCTATGCCTTCAATAAGCCCCATGCCGCCTGCTATGCCGTGCTTGCATACAGAACGGCGTATCTTAAAGCCTATTATCCGGTTGAGTTTATGACCGCAATGCTGAATAGCTTTATAAGCAGCGTAGACCAGCTTGCGGGATACATAAACACGGCGCGGCGCATGGGCATAACCGTGCTGCCGCCGGACATAAACAAAAGCCGCGAAAAGTTCAGCGTGGAGGACGGCAAAATACGCTTTGGCCTTGCGGGCATACGCAACGTGGGCGAAGGGGCGATGAAGGACATTATAAGCGAGCGCGACCGCGGCGGCAGCTTTAAGGACTTTACGGATTTTGCAAACCGCGCGGGGGACATAAACAAGCGCATGGTGGAGGCTATGATAAAGGTAGGCTGCTTTGACAGCACCGGTGCAAAGCGTTCCCAGCTAATGGCGGTATATGAAAATGCGCTTTCGCTTGCGGCGGGGGAAAGGAAGCAGGCCGCGGCGGGGCAGATGAGCCTTTTTGATATAGGCGGCGGGGAAAGCATACGCAGAAGCTTTATAAAGCTGCCCGATATTGCCGAATTTGCGGATGCGGAAAAGCTGGATATGGAGCATGAAACGCTTGGAATATACCTAAGCGGGCATCCGCTCAACGACTATGCGGATATACTTGCTTCGCTCCCCGATACGGCGGCAAAGCTTTGCGGCAGGGATAGTGAAGAAAATGTTGAAATAGGGCCGCAGGAGGGTGACAAAGTAAAAATCGGTGGTATAATAACACACGTTCAAAGGAAGCTTACGCGCTCCGGCAGCGGAATGATGGCCTATTGCACGCTGGAGGATACCACAGGCTCGATTGAATGCTTGGCGTTTCCGTCGGTGTTTACAAGGTATTCAAGCCTGTTGAACAGCGATTCAAAGGTTATAATTTCGGGCAAGCTGAACGTGCGCGACGAGCAGGAGAACATGATTTTGATAGACGATGTGCAGCCGCTTATGAAGCGCAGCGCATCGGAAAAAATTTACCTTAGGCTGGATACGCAGGACAAGCTCACTATGGACAGGCTTATGAGCGTGCTGCGCCGCTTTCCCGGCAATGTGCCGGTAATACTGCACGACCCGAACACAAAGCGCACACAGCTTGCGCCTAAGGAACTGTTTGTTAATCCCTCCGGAGCGGTGAAGGACGTCCTTTGCGAGCTTCTGGGACAAGATAATGTTAAGACCAAAAAGGGAGAATAGTTTTTTATGAAAAAGGTAGGAGTGCTTACAAGCGGGGGAGATACGCCGGGCATGAATTCGGCTATACGCGCCGTGTTTAAGGAAGCGGATTACCGCGGAATGGACGTTATGGGCATATTCCACGGCTATAAGGGGCTTATTGAGGGGCGCATACGCCAGCTTACCCATGCAGACGTAGCAAACGTTATGCATAAGGGCGGCACGGTGCTGAGGACGGCGCGAAGCGAAGAATTTATGCAGGGCGACGGCTTTGAAAAGGCGCTGAACATGCTGCGCGCATACGATATAGACGGCCTTATCATAATCGGCGGGGACGGCAGCTACCGCGGCGCGAAAAAGCTTTATGAAAACGGCATAAAGACAATAGGTTTGCCCGGCACGATAGATAACGACATGGGCTATACCGATTTTACAATCGGCTTCACCACAGCCGTGAACACCATAACGGACGAAATATATAAAATACGCGACACCATGCGCGCGCACGACCGCGTAGGCGTGGTTGAGGTTATGGGCCGCAACTGCGGCGATATTGCGCTGTGGGCAGGCGTTGCGGGCGGCGCGGATATGATAATTGTGCCGGAGATACCCATGAATTGGGAGGACTGCGCAAAGCAGCTTGTGAAGAATAAGCTGCGCGGCCAGCTCACAAGCATTGTTATAATCGCCGAGGGCGCGGGCAAGGCGGAGGACTTTGCGCGCTTTGTAAACGAGCATACGGACGTTGAAGCCAAGGCGATAGTACCGGGCTATATACAGCGCGGCGGCAACCCTACCGCATTTGACAGGGTGCTTGCGGCAAGGCTTGGCCAGCGCGCCGTGGAGCTGCTTGCGGACGATATAGGCGGCCGCGCCGTGGGCATAAAGGATAACAAGATAATAGACGTAAGCATAGAGGAAGCGGTTGAAATGCCGGATTGCTTTGACGAAAAGCTGTTCCGCTTCAATTCCGTGCTTGCAAGGTTTTAATATAAAGGATATTTGCAATGACAAAGCGAACAAAAGCAGCCGGGCCTTTGAACCGGAACGACGATATTGAACTGAATATAGACTCCATAGGCTCCGAAGGGCAGGGCGTGGGCAGATACGAAGGGCTGGCGGTTTTTGTGCCGTTTGCCCTGCCTAATGAGCGCGTTAAGGCGCACATAATAAAGGCCGCGCCCAACTACGCCGTGGGCAAGCTTATTGCCGTTGATATCGCAAGCCGCGATAGGCGCGAGCCGCGCTGCCCCGCCTTTATGCGCTGCGGCGGATGCAATCTGCTGCATATGGATTATGCGGCGCAGCTTGAATATAAGCGCGGCGTTGTGGCGAATGCGCTCATGCGCATAGGCAAGGTGGAATCCCCGCACGTCAGGCGCACCATAGGCATGGAGCATCCGTATCATTACCGCAACAAGGCGGCGTTTCCGTTCGCAATGGTCGATGGGCGTATGTGCTTCGGCTTTTTTGCCCCGCGCAGCCATAGGCTTGTGCCGATAGACGGCTGCCTTATTGAAAATAAAGCGCTGTATAATGTTGCAGAGGCGGTGCATTGCTGGGCGGAGGAAAACGACATTGCCCCGTATGATGAACAAACCGGCGGAGGTGCGCTGCGCCACGTTGTTGGCAGGATAACCACCGCGGGCGACATTATGGCCGTAATAGTTACCAAGGGACGGCCAAAGAAGCTGAACGCGCTGATAGATATGCTTACCGAACGCTGCGAGGGGCTTAAATCGATTATACTCAACCGCAACGACGGCGACACAAACGTTATATTCGGCGATAAGTACGAAACGCTCTGGGGCGACAATACGCTTACGGAGGAGCTTTGCGGCTTCAGGTTTGAAATAAGCGCGGCGTCATTTTTGCAGGTGAACCCGATACAGACGGAAAAGCTGTATGCGCAGGTGGAAGCATTTTTGCCCGAGCAGAACGGCTTTGAGGCCATGGACGTATACTGCGGCGCGGGCACCATATCCATGGTGATAGCCAAGCGCGCCTGCCGCGTTACGGGCATAGAAAACGTGCCTAGCGCGGTTGAGGATGCGCGGCGCAATGCGGCCATGAACGGCGTTGCCAACGCGGACTTCATATGCGCCGACGCTGCCGCCGCTTTGCCAAACCTGATAGCCAACGGCGCCAAGCCCGACGTTATCGTTCTTGACCCGCCGCGCAAGGGCTGCGAGCGCGCCGTACTCGATGCAATAATTGCAAGCGCCGCACCGCGCATAATCTACGTTTCCTGCGACCCCGCAACCCTCGCCCGCGACGTGAGCATACTCACCGCCTCCGGCTACACCCTCCAAACCGCCCAGCCCGTGGATATGTTCCCACAAACTGCGCATGTGGAGACGGTAGTACTGCTTTCCCACAAAAAGCCAGACGGACATATCAACGTAAAAGTTGAGTTTGGCGAGGGTGAGGGAAAAGTTCCGCTTGATAATATCGCTAAAAGAGCCGAAGAATATAAGCCCAAAGAACGAGTGACCTACAAAATGATAAAGGAGTACATAGAAGCTAAATACGGCTTCAAGGTACATACCGCATATATCGCAGAGGTAAAGAGAGATTTAGGCTTGCCAATGTATGATGCTCCTAATGCGGTAGAAGAATTGAAACAGCCGAGGAAGCATCCGACAGCGGAGAAAGTGGAAGCGATAAAGGATGCGTTGAAGCATTTTGAAGTGATTTAATGAGGATAGGCGTATCATTAGAAATAGTGGTACGCTTATTTTTATCCCTTTTTGCAGATTTGTCCTTTCCCCTGCTTTCCAATATAATGAAGCTAAAGAAGTGGAGGTGTGCTTATGAGAGAGAAATTTAATCATCTGTATTTGGATAGCCACGAAAGAAAACTTTTGATACATAGCCTTGTAGAGTTAAAAAATCAGCTCATTCAGCAAGGCAGATATACGGATTGTGTTGACGAGCTTATTTTTAAGGTCATAAATGCACCGACCAAGAGAATGAAAATTGAATATGTCTAAGGCAAATTACAAAGCCGCTTATTCTTATTGATTTTAAGAGTAGGCGGCTTTTTTGCGTTCTCTGGTACTGTTTACATAGCCACCTTGACAAAGTGGCTAAATCTATGTGAAAGGAGGACGCATCTATGTCAAATTGCAAAGTGATTGCTCTGACTAACCAGAAAGGCGGTGTCGGAAAAACAACCACAGCGGTCAATCTGGGTGTAAGTCTGGTGCAGCAGGGTAAAAAAGTCCTGCTGATTGATGCCGATGCACAGGCAAATCTCACGATGGCTCTGGGTTATAACAGACCAGACGATATTCCCATAACGCTTTCTACTGTGATGCAGAACATCATAGACGATAAAACGCTTGATGTTTCACAGGGTATTATCCACCACAGAGAGGGCGTTGACCTGCTTCCGTCAAACATTGAGCTGTCGGGCTTTGAGGTAAGGCTAATCAATGCAATGAGCCGTG
>CABSAH010000003.1 GCA_902475645.1 uncultured Christensenellaceae bacterium
CTGATTTTGACGCAAACACCGTAAGTGAGGAGGATATTCCCCAAGGCTATGGTGTACGCTTCAATCCGCGTCCGGCGAATGCGCCTGCGCAGGCTATGGCAGCCGATGACGGAGACGCTGATTTTACCAACAACGTGCGTCTGCATAAGGCCGAGGAAGCGCCCGCCGAAAAACGTGCCGCCGTACAGCCCGTCCGCAAGCACGAAGCCGCCGCTCCCGTAGCGGCAAGCGCATCGTTCGGCTTTGATTCCGAAGATGATGTTCCATCGGCGCGCGGCACAAAAACGCAGCATAGCGTGAATCGGGTAACAAAAACGCACATAAAGCCCCAAAAACAAACTATTGAATTTGAGGATGACGATTACGATTATGACGATGATGATTTTGAAGATCGTTCCTCTGCCCGCGCACGGAAGAAGGGTTCCTCCGGAGGGGCAAAGAAGAACTTAGCGTTCATTGTTGCGGCGGCTGCACTTGTAATACTTATAGCCATACTCGGCGTAGTGTATGTAAATAAGGTGCATGGCGGGGACTTTTCCAAGTTCATAAGCTGCACGTTTAGCGGCGATCCGATAACCCGCACGCCAACCATAGAACAATGGAAAACCGAGGATGGCGACCCTGCCTATCTTATAACCGTTTACGCCAAGCGCAACTATACCGTGCGTTACAGCAACGGCGATGTTCAGCTTGAGCGCACCATCAACAAGAATCAGCGGTATATTCCGTTTGTTGTGCCGCAATCAATACTCATTCCGGATGAGCCGCTCAATGTTTCGCAATATACCGTTAAGCCTGATTTCTTCACGGTTATAAGCCCCTCCGGTGAGGCGACGAAGCTTGAAATAGACCAGGAGATAACGATAGATATCCCCTCAATAGAGCTTAGCGTTACCCAGCCGAGCGTTGCGGACTTTACGGTGGATTCTCCCGTTGTGCCGATATCAGGCTCGGTGAGCGACAATACCGTTGGCGTTTTCGTGAACGATGAGCAGATAGCCATCGATGAAGCGGGCAACTTCTCAACCACCTATACGTTGCCCGGCGAAGGCACTACCGCAATAAACATAGAGGCGCGCAAGAATGGCTTTAAGACTGCCGCCGCCGTATTTAATGCCACATACAGCAGCGGAAGCAGCACAACCTCCGATCCCAATACAAATGTGACCGATCCCAACGCGGGGCAGACGACCACGCCTGCCGGAAACGTGGAATTCTCCATAAACGCTGATGTTAAGCGTGCGGGCACGTCCTCCACCATGGCCGTAAGCGGAACCATGGAAGTCGGCGCTTCAATAAGCGTAAGCGGAGTTGAGCTTGACGGCGCGATTACTCAGGATTCGGCCGCCGGAACCTTTAGCTTCACGGTAAAGACAGCCAAGGTTGGAATTTACGAGGCCGTTATAACCGCCACAAAGGGCGATGCCGCTAAAACCTCCACGCTGTATCTTGAGCATCAGCCGGACAAAAATTCCTATATGGAAAAGGTCTATAAGATGAATTATGACCAGATTAAGAATTACCCTAACCACGAGCAGGGCTACAAGATAGTCGGCAAAGTGACCGAGGTGATACAGGCTGCGCCCTATGTAAAGGCAAGGATACAGACCAGCGATGGCGACATGATATTCTACTATTACAGCGGAGTGGCCACCATAGAAGTGGGCGACGGCAAGACATATGAGCTTTATGGCGATCCGTACGGTACGGATTCCGCAAGCGGTCTGCCTCAGCTGCATGCATGGTTCATACTCAAACGGGCAAGCTGATAATTGTTTCGGACTTTGGGCGGCGTAAAAATCGCCCGATGTAAAAAGGAGCGGGTTTGCCGCTCCTTTTAGCTATCATTGTGGTTTATGAATCCTGAAGCACGTCGTCTATTATGGCATTAAGCTCTTCGTCTATCCTATCCCCCGCTGCATTGTCTTCATGCTTATCAAGCGTTTCTGCGCCGCGCATACCCACTATTTCGTTAACGGTCATCATCGGCTGTTCTTCCGCTTCCGCATCCTCTTTATCCTCTTTAAGCATGGCTGTGGGACCGCAGTCAATCTGTTGCTCCGCTGTTTCCTCTGCGGCTGTTTCTTCGGGCGTGGCTGCTTCTTCACCGGGCGCGGTCTTGCGGTTTTCAATTTTATATATGCTCTGCATCAGCTCCGCCGGATTTTCATAGGATTCGGGAAGCTCCTCGGCTTTTATATTTGCTTCGCCTTCGGATATATACTCCCCTGCCATCTCTATTTCGTTATCGAGATTTGCTTCCTTTATGCATGCGCGGAATTGCTCCGCATGAGCGGCGGCGGCTTCGGCGGCATGCTGCAATGCCTTGTTCAGTTTGGTTGCGCTTTCGCGGTAATTCAGCATAAATGCTTCTGCCTTCAGCGCGCTTTGGCGGGAGTATTCCTCGGCCTGATGCTTTATTTTATCCGCTTCCTCATACGCGGCGGCAATTATCCTTTCCGCCTCCGCATGTGCGGCGGCTTTATCCTCGTTGGCCTTGTCTATTATGCGCGCGCTTTCGGCGTTGGCTTCATCTATAACCTTGCCTGCGTCGCTCTGCGCACGGGTGAGCGCGTTTGCTATTGCGCCTTCTTTGCGCTTGTAATCCTCTATTGTCTGTTCAAGCCGCACATTGAGCGATTCCTGCTCGCTAAGCCTGATTCTCAGCTCCTCTAATGCCGCTTCCAGTTCCCTTTTCTTTCCAAACATGCTCGTATCCTCCCTGTATAGTAATGCTATATTGTGCTAAATTTTCATGCGCTCTTGGCGCGGCTCTGCCGCATCGTTGGGTGGGTCATAGCCCATGTGCAGATACGCTGCTGGCATGGGTATTCTTCCGCGGGGCGTGCGCGCTATGAAGCCAAGCTGCAATAGATACGGTTCATATACATCCTCTATTGTGGATGCATCGTCGCCCGTGGCGGCGGCTATTGTATCAAGTCCTACTGCACGTCCGCCGAATTTGCCTATCATGGTGTCAAGTATTCGCCTATCCACCGTGTCAAGCCCAAGTTCGTCTATCGAAAGCATATCAAGACCTGCCCTTGCCGTGGTAAGATCTATTCTGCCTTCACCGCGCACCTCGGCATAATCCCTTACGCGGCGGAGCAAACGGTTTACTATTCGCGGCGTTCCGCGCGAACGTGAAGCTATTTCTATTGCGCCCTCGCGGTCAATGGGAATATCCAATATACCCGCACTCCGTACTATTATTTCAAGCAAATCCTCCGGCGCATATGGCTGAAGCTGTTCCTTTATGCCGAATCTGTCCCTAAGCGGAGCTGTAAGCAGACCCATGCGCGTGGTTGCGCCGATAAGCGTAAAATGCGGCAAATCAAGCCGTATCGAATGTGCGCCCGGCCCCTTGCCTATTATTATGTCCAGCGCATAATCCTCCATTGCGGGGTACAGCACTTCCTCAACCGCTGCATTAAGGCGGTGTATTTCGTCTATAAACAATACGTCGCCCGGGGCAATGTTGGTTAAAATGGCAGCAAGCTCACCCTTGTGCGATATTGCAGGGCCGCTGGTTATGTGCAGCGTGCCGCCCATTTCGTTGGCAATTATTGCTGCAAGCGTGGTTTTGCCAAGGCCGGGAGAGCCGTAGAACAGCGCATGGTCAAGCGGCTCGCCGCGGCGCTTAGCCGCTTCAATATATATTTCAACGTGTTCCTTAACGGCCTTTTGACCAATGTATTCCTTCAAATACTTCGGACGCAGGCTGAATTCGTTAGCCTCGTCCTCCGCAAGCATTGAAGATGAAATTAGCCTGTCATCATTTGCCACTCTGCTTTACCTTTTGCCCTTTCTGGCTATTTCCCTAAGCGCGCCGGTTATCATATCCTCTACCCTGTCGCAATCCTCAACCGCTGCAACGGCTCTGCCCGCGCTTACGCCATCGTATCCAAGCGATACAAGCGCTGCTATTGCCTCGCTGCGTATATCCATGCTTCCGGCGCTGCTGCTTATGCCGGACGGGACGGCTGCGGCATCATCTGCGGATACCTTTTCTTTCAGTTCAAGCAGCACGCGCGCGGCGGTTTTTCTTCCCATGCCGGAAACCTTATCGAACGCGGCGGCGTTTTCCGTAAGTATTGCAAGCGTGATATCCTGAACACTCAATGCGCTGAGCACGCTTAAAGCAAGCTTTGGCCCCACGCGGGTAACGCCTATAAGTCGGCGGAACATGGCGCGCTCCTCCTTGGTTTCAAAGCCGTATAAGGCCATAACGTCCTGAGAAAGCGAAATATGAAAATGGGTATAAAGCTTATGCGGCGAACCGACCTTTAAGCATTTCAGCGTTTGATTTGAACAAAGCAGCTCATAGCCTACGCCTCCTGCTTCTATTATAGCGCGATCCGTTAATACCTCGTCAACTGTTCCCGAAATGTGTGCATACATAATTATTTTGCTCCGTTTACCGCTACGGGTTTTATTTTATGCGGAATGTTTCGGCCGCCGGGCCTGCTGTATTTGCATGGCACAGTGCCACAGCCAATGCATCGGCAGCATCGTCGGGCTTTGGAATGCAGCTTAATGAAAGCAAAAGCTTTATCATTTGCTGCACCTGCTTTTTATCCGCATGCCCGTTGCCCGATACGGCGGATTTTATCTGCATTGGCGTATACTCATACAGCGGCAGTCCCGCCTGCTGTGCCGAAAGCAACGAAATCCCGCGCGCAGCCGCAACCTGGAGCGCGGTGGTTGTATTCCTTGCAAAAAACAGTTCCTCAAAGGCAACATGATCCGGCTTATAAAGCTTTATAAGCTCGTTCATGCCTATATACAACCGCTCCAGCCTTTGCGGGAACGGCGTATGGGCATCGGTTTCAATAACGCCGTAGTCTATCGCCTTAGCTTTTACCCCTTCGGCGGCTATTACGCCGTAGCCCAGTATGGCATAACCCGGGTCTATGCCCAAAATTATCAAAAGCCGATCCCCCATGCATATATTCTATTTTATTTTATCATGCGCGCTATATATTGACAAGAGCGCAGAATAACCCCAAACGGACGGTTAAGGTCATTCTGCGCTTATAGTATGCTTGTTTGTTCCACTATTTATTTATTATTCATAGAAGAAGTCATAATCGGATTCACCGCCTACGTTTTCGTTGCCGAGGCTGTTTAGATCGGCAAGCACAAGCGTGGTGGTATGATATTCGCCATAACGCCAATACTTTATCTCCACGCTGTCCCCAACCATTTTGCCCTTTATAAGCGCAACGAATTCATCCTGCGTCATGCGCTCCTGCCCATCTATTTCAACGATTATATCGTTGGGCTTAAGTCCCGCCTTATGGCCGGGGCCGTCCTTTACAACGGTCACTACCAATATGCCTACCGGTGTGCCATATGTTGAGGCATGCATATCGCTCCATGAGGATACGCTTATGCCTATTCCGGGACGAAGCACGCGGCCCTCGTTTATAAGCTGTTCGGCAACCTTTAGTGCATTGTCTATCGGCAATGCAAAGCCGAGTCCTTCCGCGCTTATAGCGTTGCCGTTATCGTCATAGCTTGCGGTAACGGTTTTAGCGGAAACTATGCCTATTACCTCGCCGGACATGTTTATCAGCGGCCCGCCGCTGTTGCCGGGGTTAACGGCGGCATCGGTTTGAATATAAACGTTTGTAACACCGTCTATATTAACGCTCCTTGCCGTTGCGCTGACTATGCCGAATGTTGTCGTGCCCGAAAGCTCGCGCCCCGTGGGATCGCCTATCGTTATTACGAATTCGCCTACGCGCACCCCTTCGGAATCGCCAAGCTTAAGCGGCTTTAGTCCGGCCTTATCAACCTTCAATACCGCCACGTCAAACGTTTTATCGTAACCCACAAGCTTTGCTTCCGCTTCCTCGCCGTCAACGAACATTACGCCTAATTTTGATGCATCCTCTACAACATGCGCATTGGTAAGTATATAGCCTTCGGAGGATATCACAAAGCCGGAGCCTGAGCCGAATTCAAGCTCGCGGGAATATTTTTCGCTGTAACCGTAATTGATTATGCCTACAACGCCCTCGCTGACATTATCAACAATATCAAGTATCGGGTTGACGGGATTGGTTATTTCCGGGGCTACGCCGTCAAGCTTCGGCATTGTACCGGCAGGCGGGATAGGCGTCATCGCGGGCGCGGCATTGCTCTCCTCCGGTTCCGCAGTTAAGCCGGGCGCGGGGGTTGAATTGGGAAGCTGCGGTATAAGCCCTTCGTAAAACGGCGTAGGCTCCGCTTTGCCGCCGTTATCCGTGTCCGGGATATACGATGCAAGCACGGCAGGCATAAATATGGTAGCAAGCAGCGCGCCAACAATTGTGAATATCACTGCCGTAACCACATATCCGCCTATGCCGCGTTTGGGCGGTTTAGGCTCCTGCTGAGGGGCATTGTTGTACCCGTCGTAATAATAGTTTGGATACTCCATCTTTTGTTACCTCCGTTGTGCGGGGTTCGCCTTCGGCCTTCCCTGCTGTTCATATAATTTAAGCGTAAACGTAAACGTTGCGCCTTTGTCCGGCTGTGATTCGGCTTTTATGGTTTGGCCGTGCTGCTCGATTATGCGCTTTACTATGCTGAGCCCAAGCCCCGAGGATGAGCCGGAGGGCGTATGCGCCTTTTCGGCCTTATAGAACCTGTCAAAAACATAGGGAAGATCATCCGCCGCAATGCCTGCACCCTGATCTATAACGCTCATGACAGCAAGCTTTTTATCCGTAACTATGCGCATGGTAAGCTTGCCCCCGTCCGGTGAAAACTTTATTGCATTATCCACCAGATTGCGCACAACCTGCGCTATCTGTGCAGGATCGGCCTCCACCATTGTGTGTTGTGCATCAAAGTCCATGTTAACGTCTATGCGCTTTGCATTGATACGCGCTTCAAACGTAAGCACCGTGCGTATAACAAGCTCGTTCAAATCAAAAGGCTCAAGCTTTAATTCATACTGCCCCGATTCTATCCGCGCCAAATCCAGCAAATCGTTAACCATGCCCGTCATGCGCTTGCATTCGTTTATAACAATCTCCAAATACTTAGGCTGATCCTCGCATGCAATGGTACCGTCCTGCATGGCTTCAAGAAAGCCCCGCATGCTTGTCAGCGGGGAGCGCAGCTCATGCGAAACGTTTGCAACAAAGCTTCTGCGGGATTGCTCCAGCGCGTTTATTTCGTTTGCCATCTCGTTGAAGCTTTGACCGAGCTGGCCAACCTCATCGTGGCTTGTAATGGTCACTCTTGCTTCGTATTCGCCGCGGGAAAAGCGGTTTATGGCATTGTTCATATCCACAATGGGCTTTGTCATGCGGCCGGTTATGTACGTTACCGCAAGAATAGCCAATATTACGGCTATGCATGCGGAAAGCAGAACATCAAGATAAACCTGGCGTATGGAGTCGTTAGTGCGGCTCATATCCGTATGGAAGAACATTGCGCCTATAACCGCGCCATCGGTATCGATTATCTGACGGCTTAGGGTCATTATGGGTATTTCGCCGGATGTAAACCTATCTTGGCTTATATCTGTTTCGCCGTTTCCGTCAATTATTGCCAATGCGTCCATGCCAAGGTCGGCATCGCAAAGCATATCCCACTTTGCTTCGCTCATTTCATCGCGCAGTATAACCTTGCCGTATGCCGAATCCGTGAAATAAAGCTGAAGCATGGCGTCGTATTTGCGCATTGTGGTCCTTAGCGTATCCTTGGCAACGGCGCGTTTTGCGGCGTCCGTATACTGGGTAACAATTACGCGGTTAATTTCGGCGGCTTCACGCCTAAGCTCGTTTTCGTTTTCGGTTATATATTGGCTTTTGAACATTCCGCTTATGGTAATGCCCAAAAGGAATACGATCAGCAGTATTATAGACAAATATGTGCTGAGCATACGCGAAAACAATGTGTTGAACAATCCTTTGTCCATTAGGCCTCCGCCCGCTAAGCCATGCTACTTAGCCGTTTCAAATTTATACCCAACACCCCAAACGGTTTTAATTTCCCATTCGGGTCTTTCGCCTATCTTTTCGCGTATGCGCTTTATGTGAACGTCAACCGTGCGCGAATCGCCGAAGAAATCGAACCCCCAAACCTGCTCAAGCAGCTGTTCGCGCGTAAAAACCTTGCCCTCGCGCGAAGCCAAAAAGAACAGCAGCTCTATTTCCTTGGGCGGCATATCAAGCTGCCTTCCGTCAAGCGTTACAGTATAGTTATCAAGCGATATTGCAAGGCCGGGGAATCGCAGCTCCTTTTCGTCCCCCGGAACGGCGCTGCGCCTTAAAACGGCCTTTATGCGCGCAAGCAGCTCCTTGGCTTCAAAGGGCTTTGGAATATAATCATCCGCGCCGAGCTCAAGCCCCTGTATCCTGTCAAGCGTATCACCCTTGGCAGTAAGCATTATTACCGGAACAGTGCTTTCGCTGCGAAGCTTTTCAAGCACGGTCCAGCCGTCTATGCCCGGCAGCATAACATCCAGCAGAACAAGCGCGGGCTTAACGCTGCGGAAAGCGTCTATCGCCGTGTCCCCGCGCGTGCAGGTTGCTACCGTATAGCCCTCTTTTTTAAGGTACATTTCTATTATAGCCAGTATGTTGGTATCGTCATCAACTACCAATATAACGTTATTGTTTTCCATGATTGCCTCCCTTTGCCTATTGACGGCATAAATGCCGCCACGATAGGTATAATAATAGCATCAATTTGTGAACATGGTATGAATATGGACAAATTGCCCTAATTTATTTACTTTTTAAGCGTAACTACCGTAACCCCGGCGTCCCCTTCGCCGTAATTGCCCATGCGGTAGCCCTTAACGAGCGGATGGCGCTTCAAAAAGGCCTGTATACCCGTTCTGAGTGCGCCCGTCCCCTTGCCGTGTATTATGTTCACTTCGCTAAGACCGGCATTGTAGGCATCGTCAAGGTATCTGTCAACTATTATATTGGCTTCGTCCACAAGCATTCCGCGCACGTCCAGCTCAAGCCCTACCTGCCTGCCCGCGCCTAAGCCCACCTTGCCGGATGATGGCGCGACGGCTTTCTTTTCTTCAATGAGCCGTATATCCTTTAGCTTTACGTTCAGCTTCATAACGCCCGCCTGCACTGTTACCTCGCCTCTTGCATCGGGAGCGGACAATACGGTTGCCTTCTGGTCAAGCGTAACTATGTTTACGGTGTCCCCCGCGCGCACGGTCTTAGGCGGCTTTGAATCATCCGCCTTCTTTATTATGGCTTCTTTTTCATTCGCGGCGGATTCGGCTGCCCTCAGCGTATCGCGTGCGGATTGTATGGCTCTGTCTGCGGCGCTTCGGTCGATATCCTTTATGGAGCGAATTTCTGCTATAAGCTTTTCCATTTCGCGCTTTGTATCGGCCACTATGCGCTTTGCGTCCTCCTTCGCCTTGGCCTGCAAGCGGCTCCTGTCCTCTTCTAACTTCCTGCGTTCATGCTCGGCGTCGGCACGCAGCTTTTCAAGCTCCGCACGCGCCTCCTCCGCCATCTTGCGCTCCTCCTCGGCAATGCGGTGCTGTGACTGTGCGCTTGAAATAATGTCCTCAAAGCGGACGTCCTCGCCCTTTAAGAAGCTTTTTGCCTTATCTATAATGCCGCCGGGCAAACCGAGACGCGAAGATATTTCAAACGCATTGGATTTGCCGGGAATGCCTATATAAAGTTTGTACGTTGGGCAAAGGCGATCCACGTCAAACTCCATGGAGGCGTTCTCCATCCCTTCATGCGTCATGGCAAACGCCTTTATTTCGCTGTAATGCGTTGTGGATACGCATATGCAGCGGCGGTCGTTAAGCTCCTCCAGTATGCTCATTGCAAGCGCCGCACCCTCGATTGGGTCAGTACCCGCGCCAAGCTCATCCAGCAGCACAAGCGAATTCTCATCCGCCTTATCAAGTATGCCGACAATGTTCTTCATGTGCGAAGAAAAGGTTGAAAGCGACTGTTCGATGGATTGCTCATCGCCTATATCCGCATAAATATTCTCAAATACAGGAAACTCGCTACCCTCGTTTGCGGGAACGAATATGCCGCTTTGCACCATGAGTGCAAAAAGTCCTACTATTTTAAGCGTAACGGTTTTGCCACCCGTATTCGGGCCGGTAATTATCAGCGAACGGTAATCTTTACCTATCCATATATCTATTGGCACCACCCTGTCCGCAGGGATAAGCGGATGGCGGCCGCGAACTATGCGAACATAGTTATTGCGGTTAAGCCGCGGCATAACGGCGTTCAGCTCGCGCGAAAGCCGCGCCCTTGCAAACACAAGGTCTATCCGCCCCATTATGTTCAAATCCTCGCGTATTTCGGCGGCATACGGGGCAAGCATGGCGGTAAGCTCCGTAAGTATGCGCTCTATCTCGTCCGCCTCTTCCGCAAGCAGCTTTTTATATTCATTGCCAAGCTCAACCACTGCCGAAGGCTCGATAAACAGCGTTGCGCCGCTGCCGCTTTGGTCATGTATAAGCCCCGGCACCTGTTGGCGGTACTCCTGCTTTACGGGGATTACAAAGCGGCCGTTGCGTATTGTTATAATAGGCTCCTGAAGATATTTTTGATATGCCGTGGAGCGTATCATGCTGTTCAGCTTTTCGCGCACTTTTTCATTTGCAATGCGCATGGAGCGGCGTATGCGCGCAAGCGCGGGCGATGCGCCGTCAAATATCTCGTCCTCATTTATTATGCAGCGGTTTATCTCCTCCTCCGCGCTTCTGTGGGTAACAAGCAGGCTTGCAAGGTTATAAAGATAGCTTTCCTGCCCAACCTCTTTGCTAAGCACGTCCTTTGCTATTCGCGCCGCTTTAAGGCAGCTTGCTATGCCTAACAGCTCACCTGTTGAAAGGAACAGCGCCGCATGCATACGCTCAAGGCAATGCCGCATATCGGGAAAATCATCCACGGGCGAACGCCCTGTTTTGTATAAAAGCGTTTCGGCCTCCGCCGTAAGCTTCAATTCGCGCTCCACCGTGTCAAACTCGCCGGAAGGCTCCATGCCGTCAACAAGCTCGCGCGAAACGCAGCATGATGCGCGCTCCCTGAGCATAGTAAGTATTTTATCGTATTCAAGTGTTTTAAGAACTCTTTTATCCATTATTTGCTCCGTTTTTTTATCGTTGCCGCAGCGTATTGAGCATAAAAAAAGCGACCGAAACAAAACGCTCCGGCCGCGCTAAATAATTCATGGTCATAAGTTGCGGTGAATATTATCCGATATGCGCCCCTTTTAATGTGTGCCGATTTCCTGCTTGGCGGCAAAAGGACGCTTTACGGGCGCCGAAGCGCCGCTGCGCTTCGGCATTTCCCTAAGGTCGGATATGCGCTGATCCAGCGCTTCATAATCGCTGCGCAGCTTGGTAAGCTCGTCCGCCATGTTCAGCGCCGCAAGCAGCACGCAGTTACCCGTGCTGAGCATGGGGTATGTACGCTTTACCTCATCCACCTTTGAATTTACCATTTCGGCCAGTGAATCCATATACTGCTGGCTTTCATCGCCGGTAAGCTTAAATTCCATTCCGGCTATGCGCACGATAGTGCGGTTGTTATCCATAGATGCAACACCTCGTTTATATTATACAATGTGTTGTAGCAACTTTCAACCTTTTTCATCTACATATTGTATATTTTGGCTGATTTTATTCGGCCTGACCGTTTTGTGCAATGTTTATTACAACGCTTTTTTCGGCCTTTGGGCCGGATGTGTAGATTCTGAAATTCATATCCATTTCCTTGAACGAATTTACCTTACCGCCTTCTTCTGCCGTTACCGCAGCGCTGTGCAGCATATTCAATGCGGTGTCGATGCCGTTTGTGCCGCCGTTTATTGCGCCGAGCAAGGCATTTAGCATTATGCGCACCTCGCGGCAATGCGCGTTGTAGTCTTCGCACTCCTTTGAAAATATATATTGCTCTATCGGGCTAAGGCTGCCCTTAGGCTCAACGGGTTCATTTTGCGCGGCATATTGAACGGTGATGCTGTTGAATACTCCGCCGCTGCTCATAAATTCAATAGCTATGCTCAGCGAATCGGAGGTTATTATGTATTCCTGCTTACCCGCGTCCGCATAAATGCTCTGCGCTTTACTATTGGGCCAGTTGGCCGATATTCCTTCCGTTACGGTTTCGGGGTCAAAATCGGTGTCGGCTTCCATGCTGTCACTGTCGTTTTCGCCTATTACCGTGTATTCACCGTAATCGGAGCTGTTTTTACTCAAGCCAAGCGAAGCAAGCACGTTAGCGCCTTTATCCGTCATAAGGAACAGTATTATGCCAATCAGCACAATGCATAGCGTAAGCAGTATATTTGCGCGCTTTTCCTTTGCGGCGCTGTCGCTTGGTTGTCGCTTATCCATCGAAACATGCCCCGTCTATAAGACCGTCTATATCAATGCTGTCATCATGACCGGCTTTTTTAAGCGCAAGCATGAACCATTCCGGTATGGGTGCGCGGAATGTGAGCGTTTCTCCCGTTGACGGATGCCTTAGCGTAAGCCGCGCGGCGTGGAGCGCCTGCCCATCTAGCCCAAGGCTGTTCCTTTCAGACCCGTATATATTATCTCCCGCGACGGGATGCTTTATATGCGCCATATGCACCCTTATTTGGTGCGTGCGCCCCGTTTCAAGCTTAGCGGCAATAAGCGTATAATTGCCAAGCCTTTCAAGCACCGCAAAGCGGGTTATCGCGCTGCGCCCATCCGCTCGGACGGCCATCTTTTTCCTGTCTGTCTTATGGCGGCCTATCGGCGCGTCTACCGTGCCGCGGTCTTCTTTTATATTTCCGTTTACAAGCGATAGATATATTCTGCCCGCCTCATGCGTTTTCATCTGCGCGGCAAGGCTCCTGTGCGCATTGTCGTTTTTTGCAATAACTATAAGGCCGGATGTAAGCTTGTCTATCCTGTGTACTATGCCCGGGCGCAATTCGCCGCCTATGCCGGAAAGGTCTTTTATATGGTACATAATGGCGTTCACGAGCGTACCTGTTTCGTTCCCCGGCGCAGGATGAACAACCATGCCCTTGGGCTTATCTATAACGGCAATGTCGCTGTCCTCATATACAATCGATATGGGTATATCCTCCGCTGCAAGCTCTGTGCTTGCGGGCAGGGCAATGAAAAGCTCAACATCGTCTCCCGCTTTCAGCTTCGCTCCTGCTTTGGTTTCCTCCTTGCCGTTTACGCTTGCTTCGCCTTCGTCTATAAGCCGCCTTACATACGAGCGTGTTTCCCCGCAGACAGACGATAGGAATACGTCCAGCCGTTCGCCTCCCGCTGCCGTTGCCCTTACCGTGCGCCCGTGCTCGCCGTATTCAATTGTGGGCATATTGGGCTGCTCCATTGCGGTTTATTCCTTTTCTTCGCCGTTATTGCCTGCATTCTTTTTGTCAAAGCTTTCGGCAAATGCTTTTCCCTTAAAGAACAGCAGATCTATTATCAATATTGCCGCGCCTACGCAGATCGCACTGTCCGCCACATTAAACACGGGGAAGTCAATAAGCTCAAAATAGAGCATATCGCGTACATAGCCCAATGCCACGCGGTCAATGAAATTGCCGAGCGCACCGGCAAATATCAATGCAAGCGATACTCGCATGGCCGTATGCATGCGCCCGTATTCCTTTATCATGAAATATAGCATTGCACCGCAGGCTATTATGGTTGCGATTATGAAGAATACTTGGGCGTTTTGCAGCATACCGAACGCCGCGCCGCGGTTTTCAACGTATGTTATGGAAAACACGCCCTTTATTATATCTATACCTTCGCCAAGCTTGAGCGCGTTTGCGCAGGCTATTTTGCTCAACTGGTCTATCGCTATAACTATAAGTATTATTATTATGCTCAGCATAGGTTATCCCCCATATGTTTCATCGCTGCTTATTCTATCATGCATTGTTTCTTCATTCAACGTTCTATATACCAATTTGCGGCATTGTTCAGAAGATCAGGCTCGCGTTCGCTGCCTAAAAGCTTAACCGAAGCGTGGTGTAATATGCTCGATAGCCTGAAATACAGCGTTATGAACGGAAGCTGTTCAACAAAGCTCATTTGCAGCGCATCAGCAGCTTCGCGGCAGGCGGCCTCGTCGCGCGCCGTGTTCAGCGAACGGGCAAGCGCGGCCATGGCGTCGTTCCTGTATCCGCTGTAGTTATATTCGCCGGATGCATCTATATACGGCAGCAAATCGCAGTCCCGCGCCAAATTGAAGCCCACAAGCGCAATATCAAATTCCTTATTTTTAAGCATCTTTTCATATTCGCTGTTGCCATCGCCCAATGCAAAGTCGGCTGTGATTATCTCCACATGCACGCCTACGGCTTCAAGCTGAGCCGCTATAATGCCCGCTGCGGTTTCGCGCGTTGAATCGGTTGATTTATTTACAAGCAGCTTAAGCTTTAGCTCGTCATAGCGGCGCGCGTCCTTTTCAAGATAACCGTCGCCGTCCGAATCCTTCCACCCCGCCTGTTCAAAAAGGCTGAGCGCAAGCTCGGTATTGTAATCATAAACCTTTGAGCGGCTGTTATAAAGCCAACTGTCCGGAGCAATCGGTACATCGCATGCGCGGGCGCGGTTCATGTAAACATTCGTTATCAGGTTGCCGCGGTTTATGGCGTAGGCTATGGCTTGGCGCACAAGCAGATCGGATAATTCCGCATTGTCATAATTGAACAGCATTACCTCCGCCGTTTGCGTCATAACGTCCGTAACGTCGGTTACGCCATCCTCTCGATAGCGCCCTACGGACAGCGAGGATGTGAACACCATGTCCAACTGACCCGCAACGTAGGAAGCAATGGAAACATCGTTGCTGCTCCTTTGATAGAATTCTATTTTCTCTATATAGGGTTCTTCCTTCCACCAGCTTTTGTTTGTTTCAAGCGTTACCTTTTCGCCATATACGGAAGAAATGTAATATGGTCCCGTACCCGCGCCGTAGCGGGATGTGGACGCGGACGGGTTTTCTATTATAGGGAAATTAAGCGCGTAAAGCGCCGCTATGCCCTGCTGCTTCATGGTTACAATAACGCTGCCGTCGCTTCCTGCTTCAATGGAATCTATCCTATCGGCAGCATAGGAATAGTATCCGCCCTTTTGCTTTATGCGCTCAAACGAATATATAACATCCGCCGCGGTAATGCTGGCTCCCGTATCCTGCCAGCGGGCGGAAGAGCGCAGCTTCATTGTCCAAATAAGCCCCGTTTCATCGCAGCTCCAGTTTTCGGCTAAGTTGGGCGTTATTATTCCCGCTTGGTCTATTACTACAAGGCTTTCGTATATAAGCGAAAAAAAGCCGAGCATTTCCTTCGTGTTTACGGAAAGGGGGTCGGATGTATCCGCGTTTTCGGGCATGGCAAGCCTCAACGTGCCGCCGTATACGGGCGCAGGCGCGGGCGTAGGCGCAAGCAGGGCAGGCGTTGCCGTGGGTTCACCGTCATCAGGCGTAGGTTCGGCGTTTTGATGACCGCCGGCACAGCCGCAAAGCATTAGCATTGCCATGCATAGCGCCGAAAACCTTTTTATTCTATCTTCCAAGCTCTTTTTCATATAATTCGCTGTATTTCTCCTTTGCGGACAGAACTTTTTCGGCATAGGCGGCCGTTTCCGCATACGGAATGTTAATAAGCCGTTTGCCGTCGCTGTATTTGGGGTCGTCCAGCCATTTGTCTACATTCCCCGGCCCTGCATTATATGCCGAAAGCACCGTTCGCTCCATTCCACCATATTTATCCGATAAATAGCTTAGATACCAGCAGCCGAACCGAATGTTCAGCATGGGCTCTGTCAAGCTTTCTTCGTTGTAATCCGATACACTGAGCTTTTTTGCTATCCATTCGCCCGTGGACGGCATTATCTGCATAAGCCCTATTGCGCCCTTTGGGGATACGGCTGATGCACGGTTTGAGCTTTCCGTATGTATCACCGCCGCAACAAGGCATGGGTCAAGCGAAAATTCCTCAGCACAAGCCAATATTTCTTCGGGGTACATTAGCTTATATGTTTTCCTTTCAAGCATCCTGCCGCCTATAAAGCTGCCTATTATAAGCAAAACAACCGCCGCAATGCCCAAAAGCGCAGCAATAATGCGCCGTTTGCTTGCTTTTTTGGCAATATTTGGTTTTCTCCTGCGCTTTATGCCCGCGCCGGAAGGCTTTTTTGCGGCGGTTGAGCGTTGCTTTTTCTTTACGCTTTGCGTTGCGCTCATGAAACCGCCTCGGCATATTTATTATACAGCGCATCCACGCGCTCATAAAGCATAGCAAGCGACAAGCCGTTATCTATTATTTCGTTGCTGTATGCCCGTTTTTCAGCTTCGCTCATCTGCGCGCGTATGCGGCTTTCGGCCTCAGCCGCCGTGCAGCCATCCCGCTTTGTTATACGCGCCATGCGTATATTCTCTGGTGCTGTAACAAGCCATACGGAATCAACGTATTTTGTCCAACCGACTTCTATTAAAAGCGGCACATCCCAAACGATAAGCCGACGGCTGTTAACGGCAAGCTCGGCATCCGTGCGCGCTTTAAGCGTTTTTAGCACGGCGGGATGGATTATTGAATTCAGCAGCATGCGCTTTTCCTTATCCGCAAATACTATTGCGGCAACGGCCTTTCTGTCAAGCGAACCGTCAGCGGCTATTGCATCGCTGCCGAAGGCTTTTTCTATTTCCTTCAGTCCGTCCGTATTCGGCTCTACCACCTCGCGCGCAATAATATCCGTATCCAATATAAGCGCGCCAAGGCTATTCAGCCGTGCGGATACGGTGGATTTGCCCGAACCTATCGTTCCCGTAAGCCCTATTATCATGCAATAAGCCTCGCCATTCTATTTTGTATCGAACCAGCTATGCCCCGTTTGTACCTCGGCCAGCAGGGGGACTTTAAGGCTGATGACGTTTTCCATGCAGCTTTTAAGTATTTCGGCGGCGGCGTCCGCTTCCTCCCGCACGGCGTCTATTATCAGTTCGTCATGTATCTGCAATATCAGTTCGGACTTTAATCCCCGTGCTTTAAGCTCACCATACACCCTTACCATGGCAAGCTTAATTATGTCCGCCGCCGTACCCTGTATGGGCATATTCATGGCTACCCGTTCGCCAAAGGAGCGCGTATTGAAGTTTGAGGCTTTAAGCTCCGGCACTTCGCGCCTTCTTCCGAAAAGCGTAGTGGCAGCGCCCTGCCGCTTTGCCTGCTCAACGCAATCCTTCAAGTATGCCTGCACGCCGGGATAACGCATAAAGTAAAGCTCTATATAGCGCGCGGCTTCCTTGCGGGATATGCCAAGCTGCCGCGCAAGGCCAAAATCGCTTATGCCGTATACTATGCCAAAGTTTACCGCTTTAGCCGCGCTTCGCATTTCGCTTGTCACTTCGTTAAACGGCACGCCGAATACTTCGCTTGCGGTACGGCGGTGTATATCGGCGCCTTCTATGAATGCGCGGCACATACCTTCATCCCCGCTCATGGCGGCAAGCAGCCTTAATTCAATTTGCGAATAGTCCGCATCCACAAGCACGCGGCCTTCGCTTGCAACGAATGCCTTGCGAATCTCCCGCCCAAGCTTAGTGCGCACGGGTATATTCTGAAGGTTTGGTTCGGTGCTTGATATCCGGCCCGTTGCAGTAACGTTTTGGTTAAAGCGCGTATGCACGCGGCCTTGCTTATCTATAAGCGGCAAAAGCCCGTCTATAAACGTTGAACATAGCTTTGTAAGCGTTTTATATTCAATTATCATTGGCACTATCGGGTGCATATCGTATAGTCCTTCAAGCACTTCCGAATCGGTTGAATAACCCGTCTTTGTCTTTTTTGCTGGCGGCAGTTTAAGCTTTTCAAACAAAATGGTGCCAAGCTGCTTTGTGGAAAGAATATTGAACTTTTCTCCGGCACAGGCGTATATTTCCGCTTCAAGCGACGCAATGCGCTCGTTTAGCTCCCCGCTCATTTTGCCAAGTGTATCGCGGTCTACCGTAAAACCGATGCGCTCCATATCATAAAGCACGTCTATCAACGGAAGCTCAATTTCATCATAAAGCTTTTTCAGTCCCTTTGCTTCAAGCTCAGCCATAAGCTCAGTTTTAAGCCTGATAAGCGCCGCCGCGCCCGCTTCCGAAGAATTAAGCCGTTCGGCCGAAAGCGTTTTAAGGTTTGCGGCCGGATGTATTGCGTGCAGCAGGTAATCCGCTATCATGGCATCAAAGCGTACATTTGATATACTAACGCCGAAACGCGCCGCAATATGCCGCATGGCTTTGCTGTCAAAGAAGGCTTTTTCAATGGCTGCGTTTTCAAGTATTGGTTTAAGCGCGGAATATACTTCATCCTCGCTTAAGCCTGCGTCAAGCAGCGTTTGCCCCAGCACAATGTCATACTGCGTACTGTCGTCTATGCTTACGCTGAATACGCCGTCCACATGGAAGGCGGTAGCAGAAGCATCGTTTATCCTTGTGCATAGCTCGGATAAGGATGCGGAGTCGTTTATAATTATATGCTCGGCTGTAAATGCGGCTTGCTCAACGGTTGGTGCATTATCGCCCGCCGATATGCGTTCTATTAGATTGCGCAGCTCAAGCTCGCGCATCATGGCTATGCCGCCGCTGAGCGCGGACTTTGAAAAACGCGTATCTTCAAGCGATATGCTTATCGGCGCGGCCGTATTTATGGTTCCTATGCGATAGCTCATACGCGCGCTGTCCGCCCCGTTTATAAGCTTTTGCCCGAGCGCGCCCTTTTCTTCGCCCGCATGGGAAAGCGTGTTTTCAACCGTGCCGTATTTTGCAAGCAGCTTCAATGCGGTTTTTTCACCAACACCGGGTATGCCGGGGATATTATCGGAGCTATCACCCATAAGCGCCTTCAAATCTATCATTCGCTTGGGTTCAAGGCCATATTGCTCCTTAAGCGCGGCTTCATCGTATTCAATGGTATCGCTTATTCCCTTCTTTGTCATAAGCACATGCGTATGTTCGCCAATAAGCTGCAGCGCGTCGCGGTCGCCCGTAACAAGCAGCGCATCAACGCCGTTTTCGTTGGCTATGCGCGCAAACGTACCGAGTATATCGTCCGCTTCGTAGCTTTCGCAGCGGCATACGGTTATGCCCATTTTGGGCAAAAGCTCGCGTATAAGGGAAAGCTGGGTTCTAAGCTCATCCGGCGTGGCCTTGCGCCCGGCCTTATATTCGCCGTATTCCTCATGCCTGAACGTAGGCCCGTGCATATCGAACGCAACCAGCATATACTCCGGCTCCTGCTGCACAAGCTTCAAAATCATGCTTAAAAAGCCGTATATTGCGCCCGTTGGAACCCCTTCGCGGTTTGTCATTGCCGGCAGCGCATAAAATGCCCTGTGCATAAGGCTGTTACCGTCTATTGCGATGAGCTTTGCCATTATAATCAATCCACCTCTTTATATACCATGGGAATATTTGCGGGAACATCGTCCGCAATCTGTATTGCGCTTATGAACATATGCTTGGCTTCTTCCAAATGCGTTGCATCGTTTACATACATTGTAGCAAGCGCATCGCGCGTAGTTATCCTGTCCCCGCGTCTTACATGCATCATAAGCCCTGTTGCGGGGTCTATGCTGTCCCCCTTCTTGGCGCGGCCTGCGCCTAAAAGCTGCGCGCTTATGCCTATCATGTCCGCATGCATATCGCCAACATATCCGTCCTTTATGGGATATATATCAATCCTTTGCTTAACGCTGTCTATAAGCTTATGCGGATTTTCCACAAATTCATCCCTGCCGCCAAGGGCGCTTAGCATAAGCTTTAGCTTTTTAAGCCCTTCGCCCGATTTAAGCGCGCGCATAAGCTTTGCCCTTGCGTCCGCCATATCTTCCGCAAGGTTTGAAAGAATAAGCATTTTACCCGCAAGCGTAAGGCTTACGCCAAGCAGGGGGTCGTTATCGTCAAGCTTATTCGATAATGCGTCGTAAACTTCTATTATTTCAAGCGCGTTGCCGACCGCAAGGCCGAGCGGCTGGTTCATATCCGTTATAAGCGCCATTGTGCGCCTGCCCATGCGGTTGCTTATATCCACCATTGTGCGCGCAAGTGTTTCCGCGTCCTCGGCTGTATGCATAAACGCGCCGCTGCCCGCCTTAACATCCAGCACTATTGCATCGGAGCCCGAAGCGAGCTTTTTGCTCATTACGCTTGACGCTATAAGCGGAATACCCTCAACCGTTCCCGTAACGTCTCTAAGGGCGTACATAAGCTTATCCGCAGGCACAAAATTGCCCGTTTGCCCCATTACGCACAGGCCAATTTCGGATACTATCTCCTTGAACCGCTCCATGCTAAGCTCTATATTTACTCCGGTAACGGATTCAAGCTTGTCCAAGGTTCCGCCCGTATGCCCAAGGCCGCGTCCGCTGAGCTTTGCTACCGTGCCTCCGCATGCGGCAACAAGCGGCGCCGCTATAAGCGTGGTGGAATCCCCTACGCCGCCCGTGGAATGCTTATCAACCTTTATTCCCTTCAAATCGCTAAGATCGACCGTATCGCCGGAATTCATCATGGCCATTGTAAGCTCAGCCGTCTGCGCTGCGCCAATGCCCTTCAAGCATACGGCCATCATCCACGCCGACATTTGATAATCCGGTATTTCTCCTGCCGTAAAGCCGGATACTATGGCCTCTATCTCTCCCTTACTCAAAGGCTCCCCGTGGCGGGTTTTCATTATCAGGTCAACCATTCTCATGATAAAGCACCTCTTTTATTCGTAGCCTAGCTCCTTCAATGCGCCGGGGCTGTTGCGCCAATCGTCGCGCACCTTTACCCAAAGCTGCAAATTCACGCGCGCGCCAAGCATCCATTCCATATCCTTGCGCGCTTCGCTGCCTATTTGCTTTAGCATTGCGCCTTTTTTGCCTATTATAATGCCCTTGTGACCATCCCGTTCGCAATATATTGTGGCCCACATATCGTATAATTCGCCGTTTGGCCTAAGCGCCATTTTATCTATGCCCACGCCTATGCCGTGCGGAACCTCGTCCTTGAGTAGGTTCAAAGCCTTTTCGCGTATTATCTCCGCGCAAACGATGCGCTCCGGCATATCCGTTACCATATCCTCCGGGAAGTACATTGGCCCGGGGATGAGATATGACGCTATGGAGGCTTCAAGCTTATCCACACCTTCCCCGCTTTCGGCGGAGATTTCGATTATCTCCTTAAAACAGCTTTCCTCTTCAAGTCTTTGCCGCGCGGCTGCTATTGCGTCCGCACCTGCTATGTCGCATTTATTTATGGCGGCTATTACGGGCGCCTTTGCATCCCTTAGCTTAGTGATTATTGCTTCATCGCGTTCGCGTATGCCGTTTGCGGCGTCCGCCATAAAAAGCGCACATTCAACCTCGTTTAACGATTCATACGCCACCTTTAGCATATATTCGCCAAGGCGGTTTTTAGGCGCGGCAACGCCCGGCGTATCAAGGAACACAATTTGATAGTCCGGCCTTGTTGCAACGCCCATTATGCGGTTTCTTGTGGTTTGCGCCTTTGGCGAAACTATGGATACCTTCTGCCCCACTATGCGGTTCATAAGCGTGCTTTTACCCGCATTGGGCGAACCTATTATGGATACAAAGCCGGAACGGTAGCAGGAATTCGTCATAGATTCAAATCCCTCTTGGAAAATGCATATGGCAGCAGATCGTTAAGCGATACCATTTTATATTCTCCCTTGCGGTTGGCGCAGATTATCGGCATTTCTCCTTCGCAAAATTCGCTGAGCACCTGGCGGCAAACTCCGCACGGCACGGCGGGAGTATCGCCATCCCATACAATCGCAAGCGCATCAAACTCGCGCTCACCTTCATATATGGCGCGGAGCATAGCCACGCGCTCAGCGCAGACGGTAGGCGAATATGCTGCGTTTTCTATGTTGCAGCCGAAATAATATGCGCCCGATGCACCCTTTAGGCACGCGCCCACGCGAAAGCCGGAATACGGCACATATGCGCGCTCCTTTGCATCATTTGCCATCCTCAGCAGGTTCTTCACTTCAAATTCGTGTATATTCCTCATCTTGTTATCCCCATATCGTTTAATATTTTATCCTGAAGGGCAAACATCTCCTGCCGCTCCTCATCATTCATGTGGTCATAGCCCAATATGTGCAGGCACCCGTGTACGGTTAAAAACGAAAGCTCCCGTTCAAACGAATGGCCGTATTCTTCGGCCTGAGCCTTTGCACGGTCTATCGATATTGCAATATCGCCCAAAAACCCGTCCGGAATTGCGGAAAGCCCGTCGCCCTCGTTGGACGGGAAGCTGAGTACGTCCGTCGGCCTATCCACGCTGCGGAAGTCGCGGTTCATGGCCCATATGCCGTTATCGTCCGTAATAAGCACGCTTACGTCCCCATTAGCGCCCAGCGCGTCGAGCGCACCCGATGCGGCGCGGCGGATAATAGCTTCCGTTTCTTTGGGACATTCGGTTTCAAGCATCACTTCTATCATGCCTTTAGATCCTCCATGTTGGGATACTCTATCCTATCATGCATAAGGCCCGCAAAGGTTTTAAGGAAGCTCTTTTCTATTTCGGATATTTCCGCAATGGTCAATGGCGCGTTGGACATCATGTTCTCATTTTCCTTCAGCTTGCCCCATATTATTTTATGCACCATCTCTTCAACGGCGGCGCTGTTGGTATCCCCAAGCGACCTTACGGCAGCTTCGCAGCCATCCGCCATCATCACTATTGCGCTTTCCCTGGTAGACGGCCTGTTTCCGGTATAACGGAAGCCCTTTTCCTTCACGTTTTCATCCGCCTGCTTTGCCTTAAAGTAAAAATACGTCATCAGCGAATTGCCGTGATGCTCGCCGCAGATTTTTATTACCGCAGAGGGAAGCTTATATTTTGTCAGCAGCGTAACGCCGTCCTTCTGGTGAGCTATTATGGTCTGCGCGCTTTCAAGCGGAGGCAATGAATCGTGTATATTCTCGCCGTTCTTTTGATTTTCCTTGAAATACTGCGGCCTTCTCAGCTTGCCTACATCGTGGTAATACGCGCCTACGCGCGCAAGCAGCGGATCCGCGCCAATGCGCTCGGCCGCGCCTTCCGCCAGCGCCGCAACGTTTATGCTGTGCTGATATGTTCCGGGCGCTTCAATCATAAGCTGCCTTAACAGCGGATGATTGGTATTGCTCAGCTCATTCAGCCGCGCCGGAGTTGCCACATCGAACAGTGTTTCCCATATTGAAAGCGAGCCTGTTACAAGCAGCGCGCAAAGTATTGCGCTGCCGAATATCCATGCAAGCGATTCCATAACGCTCCAGAACGCCGCCCTTAGCATAAGCTGAAGCGCAACCATTACAAGCGCCGCATAACCGCCGCCTACCGCGCCCGCGGCTATCACCGTGGCCCTGCTTTGCGCTTGCTTAAGCGCAAATATGGACGAAAGGCCGGAAATGATATTGCATATTATCATAACGGCGCAATGCGTGCTGAGTATGCCGTTCCCGCTTCCGCCTGCCATAATGCCGAACAGTATACTCAAAAGCGCGGTAAGTGCATATGCCGTCCCTTCGCCCACAAGCAAGGAGCAGAGCATAACGGGAATGAGTATGGGCGTAAAGCGATAATCCACGCGGTTGGTAAGGTATGCAAGCGCAAACGAAAGCATTATAAGCACCGCAACAACGGCCATTTGCTTCATGTTTGAAAGCGTTTCCCTTTCCATGAAGCGCATATATACCGCAAACAGCGCAAACAGAAGGAGCGCAATAAGCAGCACGCCGAGCGTTAGATTTGCGCCGCCTTCCTCCCCTTTAACAAGATCCATGCTTTCAAGCAGGGCAAACTGCGATTCGCTCACTATGCTGCCCTTTTCAACAACAACCTGACCCTTTTTTATTACTATCGGGTCAACGCTTTCTATCGCCGCGGCATGCTCGGCTTCGGTTGCCGAAGCATCTATGCTAAGCGTTGGTTTAAGGAACGCATTGAAAACCTGTACCGCTATCTTCTTTAAGCCGGACGGTATCGCGCTCATTGCGTTTATCTCCCGCGTGCAGGTTGAAACAAGCCCGTCGCACCCTTCCTCCGATACGCCGCCTTCAAGCGCGGTGTCAAGCTTTGACATTACAACATCCTTTAGCGTTTGGAGCTGCTCATCCGTGGATGAAAGCACGGCAAGCAGGCTTGATTCATCTATCATTGGGGATACGCTTGAACAAAGCGCCGCTTTTGCCGAATCCGAAAGTGTTTCGCCCCATTGCGCGGCGGATGTCGGAATATCCGCATCCTCAGGAATATCGGATGCGGCCTTGCCGTAAAGCTTGGCTATGCCTGCAAAGAAATCCTCGGCCCCGCGCTTGTATTCATCTATTTTGGCGGAATCTATTGTATATATGCTGCCGGTTTCCCTGCGCGCTTTTTCGCGCATGATTTCGGTATTTATCTCGTCAACGGCTTCGCATGCGGCAAGTATTGTTGCGGGGGATGCTTCGCCAACCCTTACGTCATAACGAACGGGCGTAAGCATACCTTTTACGCACACAAAGGCTGTTGCAAGCGACAGCGCAAGCATGCCGAGTGAAATCAGCCTTGCATTTTTCTTGGTTATCTGTTTAGGCGCTTCCCGCTTTGCCAATCCTTATGCACCTCCCGCTCAGTTTTTTCTATTGTACGCTTTGTCATATGCGCTTATTATACGCTGCACCATTTCATGTCGAACAACGTCTTTATATGTAAGATATATCTGGGAAATACCCTCCACATCCTTTAGTACGCCAAGCGCATGCACCAGTCCGCTCTTTCTTTCTATCGGCAGGTCAATCTGCGTTATGTCTCCCGTAACGACCACGCGCGAACCTTCGCCAAAGCGTGTCAGGAACATTTTCATCTGCTCTATGGTGCAGTTTTGCGCCTCATCAAGAATTATATATGCATCGTTTAGCGTGCGCCCGCGCATATACGCAAGCGGAGCGACTTCTATAACGCCGCGTTCGGAAAGGTTCCTGAATGTTTCCGGCCCGAGAAAATCATAAAGCGCATCATAAAGCGGACGAAGGTAAGGGTCAACCTTATTTTGAAGGTCACCCGGAAGGAAGCCCAGCTTTTCGCCTGCCTCCACCGCAGGACGGGTAAGTATTATCTTCTCTACCTCTTTATTCTTATACGCAAGCACCGCCATTGCAACGGCAAGATACGTTTTGCCCGTTCCGGCAGGGCCTACGCCGAACACAACTGTATTGCGCTTCAATGCGTTTACGTATTTCTTTTGGCCGAGTGTTTTGCACTTAATGCGTCTGCCCTTTGCGGTAAAGGCCACAACATCGCTTTCAAGCTCCGTTATAAGGTCCGCATTGCCCTCCTTAGCCAAATCCACGGCATAGCGTATGCGGCTGCGATCCACGTTTTCGCCGCGGCGCACGGTTATAAGCAGCTTGTCCACAACGGTCTTTGCAAGCTCCGCCGCATCGGCAGGGCCTTCTATTCGTATGCAATCCCCGGCGGCCGTTATCCGCGTGTTTGTTTCCGCGCTTATCACCTTCAAATTTTCGTCAAACACGCCGAAAAGCTTTATCATCTCGTCCATGGACTCCACGGACGATTCTACCGCGCAGGGCGCTTCGGCTGATTCGTTTAGCTTCGTTTCGTTATTGTTGTCCATATATACCTCTTGCCTCAGCAATGTTTTCCTCTGTCATCACCCTTATTATGGCCGTTATAGCGCCATCGGCACCCGCTTCGTGTTCGGTATGCTTTGATATTACCGTTGCGCTGTGCGGAATAAGCTCGTTAAGCTTATCCAGCGCCTTCATTGCGGCCGCCTGCTCCAATTCGTCCCTATCGGCGGCAGACTGCATCAATACGGTTTCCGTTCTTATGCGGCGCTCCGCCTTAAGCGGAAGTATGCAGCCGGTTAATTCATATTCGCATACCGTTTCGTCGGTATAGCTTGCATATTCCGGTGCATCGGCAAGGCATATGCCGAACAGCCTTACTGCGTTATAATACGCCCTTTCTCCGCTATCGCAAGGCTTTTCAAGCGTTGGCCCGGCCTTTGCGGAAACGACATACATAACGTTTGCGCTTACCGCTCCGCGTGCAGACGTTGTTAAAAAGCCAAGCTCATCGTTCCTTAATATTCCCGAAATAAGCTCCTGCCCCTTTGTAACGGCGTCACCTACATTCACCTTGGCCTTGCCGTCAATAACCTTCAATCCGGTTATTACGCCGTCCTTAGCCGCGTAAAGGCTTATGGGTTCCGTGGATGGAGCTTCGCACAGTTTGTTTTCATCGGCTTCGGATATATCTATTTTCAGCACAACTCCGCTTATGCTTACACCCGCCCAAGCAATGCGCTCATCCGTAGCCATAAGCTGCCTGCCCAGCGAAAGCGTTTCAACGGCGCGCCTGTGCGTCCCTATGCCTACGCCCATATTGCCAAGCGAAGAAACAAGCTCATCCTCATTCACCCTGTCGCAGCCCGAAACCTCCACAAACCATATACGGCGCGATGCGGCTATTATAAGCAGAAGCACAGCTATCCAGCCATACAGCAGCGCCTTCCTGAAGCGGAGCTTTGAAAGCGAAGCTATCGCGCCGCGCTTGGCGGCTATGCTTACCCTTACGCCGCACTGGCGCACTATCGGGCGAAGCGCATAGAACGTTGCCACGGATACGCATGCACGGACGCTTTCGCTTCCGGTGCGCCTGACCTGCCAGATATCTCCCCCGCTTTGCACCACGCGGTTTAGGAACCGTTCAAGGTTCCTGCCTTTGATATCAATAATAACATATCCCGAAAGATAATGCCATACGCCAAAACTCATAGGTCGCCTTTCAGATTGCATTTTACCGAATATTTACTATTAGTTTTCAAATGCAACCGATTTTATGCTGCCGTTTATAACGGCGCGTTCGCTCCTCAGCTCGCCCAATGACAGTCCTTCGCCCTCTATGCGCACTATGCCGTATGCTGTGCGCAGGCGTATCAGCGTTTCGCCGCATTCAAAAACACCCTTGTAGTTTTCTATGGTAGCAAAGCTGTCCGCAATAATGCATATTTTCACCGTGTCGCCTATTGCTTCAAGCGGAATATCCATTATTTGGCCTACCCTATGCCCAAGCCTTATAATGCGCTTTCCCTTTTTCATATAAAAAATGCCCCCATACAGAAATTGTATGGCGGGCGCGCCGCGGTTATACCTGCGGCGTTGCTATACATATTTTCTCATGCTTTTAAGCGCGTTTTTTTCAAGTCGGGAAACCTGGGCTTGGCTTATGCCTATTTCCTCCGCAACCTCCATCTGCGTTCTTCCGTGGAAAAAGCGCAATTCAATTATTCTGCGCTCCCTTTCTGCAAGGCTGTCAAGGCCGTTGCTTATGGCTATTGAATCCAGCCACTTTTCGTCCCCGTCCTTATCATCCCTTATTTGATCCATAACATACAGCGCGTCGCCGTCATCGTGATACACGGGTTCGTATAGCGAAACGGGGTCCTGTATCGCTTCAAGCGCAAAGGCAATGTCCTCCTCCTTCATATCCAGCGCCTTTGCAATTTCGTCAAGCTTTGGCTCGCGCGAAAGCTCGTCCATAAGCTCCGCGCGTTTTTTCAGCGCCTTGTATGCGGTGTCCCGTATTGAACGGCTTACTCTCAGCGCCGTGTTGTCCCGCAAATATCTGCGCAATTCGCCTATTATCATGGGCACGGCATAAGTGGAGAATCTAACCTCTAAGTTCGTGTTAAAATTATCAATGGCCTTTATAAGGCCGATGCAGCCGACCTGAAACAGATCGTCCATCTGTTCTCCGCGTCCTGAAAAGCGCTGTATAATGCTTAAAACAAGCCTGAGATTTGCGCCTATGAATTCTTCCCTTGCCGCGGCATCGCCCGCCTTTATTCGGTTGAGCAGCTCTTTGCTTTCGCTCTGCGTTATTTTCGGCAGTTTGGATGTATCCAGCCCGCATATTTCAACCTTGTTAAGCGCCATACAAGCACCCCCTAAAGAACGTTTATGCTCTTATGGTTGCCCTGCAAGGTTGATGTTATTCCGCGATAAAAAGCCGTTAATGGCAATTAAATGCGATGTCTTTTATTACCTCGCCTGCCAATATAAGCCCGGCTGTACCGGGGACGAAGGCTATGCTGCCCGGCGTTGAACGCCTACGAGGGTCTATATCCGCGGCGTTATCAAAGTGCGGCGTAAGAGGTTCTTCTTTTGAATATACCACCTTCAGCTTGGCTATGCCGCGCTTTTTTAGCTCCCGCCGCATTACGCGCGCAAGTGGGCAGACAGATGTTTTATATATGTCGGCCACTTCAAAACCAACAGCGTTAAGCTTATTACCCGCTCCCATGCAGCTTATTATCCTTGTGCCGGCGCGGCTTGCAAGCTCGATTATCAAAAGCTTTGACGATATAGTATCTATCGCGTCTATAACATAATCAAACTTGGCAAAGTCTATGATATCCTTATTGGATTCATCATAGAAACAATTCAGCGCCGTTATGCGGCAGCTTTGGTTTATATCCTTGGCGCGCGCAGCCATTACCTGTGCCTTTGGTAAGCCTACTGTTGAATCGAGTGCGATAAGTTGGCGGTTTATGTTGCTTTTTGCAACGATATCGCCCTATATAAGCGTGAGCGAGCCTACGCCGCTGCGTATAAGCGCTTCTGCGGCATATGAGCCAACGCCGCCAACGCCGAAAAGGACCACGTTGGCGTTATTCAGCCGCGTGAGTCCTTCGCTGCCAATCAAGGCCTGAGTTCTAATAAATCTTTCTTCCATGAGCGACAGTATACTTTATGCCGGCCGCTTTAGCAATAGTTATAGTATTATAGGCTTGTTCTTTTTTGATGCTTTGCTATTCTTGGCGGGCGTTTTGCCCTTATATTTGATATATGTTGCCATACC
>CABSAH010000004.1 GCA_902475645.1 uncultured Christensenellaceae bacterium
CCCATATGCCGATCTTTTTAGACAGGATAAAGAATAATTGTGAGTTTACATCTCTAGATAGAATGTATTTTGAGATGATATATGATGCTGCATTCTATCGTTTCGTAGTGGAGAATGATATGGGTTTCTGTGTGGCACCTTTATCAGCTCAATTATTTGATAGGAGTATCTTAGATGAAGATCGTGTTTTCTATGACAGATTCGGCATCAAAATTGAACAATTTAACAAGAGGTTTCGAAGCGCGGGTTAGAATATGTGAAGATTATGAAGTCTTTCATAATCATAAGCATAACATGTACTACTATGATGAGGTTAGGAAAGCCCTTTCTTCATCTGGTAGTACTCTTTTTGTCCATTTAACTGGCGGCGGTAACTCTTATGTAGCTCTTCAATGTATATTACATTTTGTTCGTGGGCGGAAGATTTCTTCTGTGACAGTTTTAGGCCAGAATAACGGTGTTCTCCGTACTTGGAAAAAACTCTTCTCAGATAAAAGTGACAAGTTGCCTGTCCCCCCGCGCAAGCGGGGGTGATCCTTCAAGCGGCATATATCCGTGTAAATACAGGGGCTGTTCCCCGCGCAAGCGGGGGTGATCCCGCACAAGAGGGCGGGCTTGCGGACTATGACTGCTGTTCCCCGCGCAAGCGGGGGTGATCCTACGACTTGGAAAGCCGGAAGAACCCCGCGCCCCTGATCCCCGCTCAAGCGGGGCTGATTCGTCCGCATATCACCGCTCTCCTAATCCCTCAAACCACTCTTTCAGCGCCGTGCCCATGATGTTTTGATGCGCGTGCTGTCCGGCCTGCATGGTGCAAAAGTTCTGCCCGCCGCCCCAAACCGTAAGCTTTGCGCCGTTTGTGAACGTGATTATTACGCAGTACGGGTGCGATGTGCCATACTCGTTTGAGATAGGGTGGGCCTGACGAAACGCTTGCACAAAGCCGTCGGTTTCATCCATGCTCAGCGTTTCGGCGGCGCCGTGCGGCAGCGCAAGGTATTGCGCTTGGGCAATGTCCGATAATGTGAAGGCGGGCATCTCGGCCTGCTTAGAAGTGGCGATGGTTTTGTTTTTTATCAGCTTAAAAATACATTCGCTGCCGCAATACTCATATCGTTTTTCGGATTCAATATATTTGCCACGCTTCGTAACTACAATGTTGATATAGTATGTGCCGCGCGGCAGGGCGTCAATGTAGGATATATCCACGTTGTGATAAATGCGCTGCTTGGTATCGTCCCAAATGCTAATGCTAAAGGAAGTGCTTGGGCTAAGCTCAACGGCAAAATCGCTGCCGTAAACCGCGGAGGGCAGCTTTGGCTCAAGCTCCGATATATCCTGAAAAAATGCGGGAATGCCGTCCGCCGCAAGCCAGCCGTTATCCGTCCATTCGCTTGCCCACAGAAAATTTTCATAGGGCGCAATGGCTTCGCCGTTTGATATAACGGTAATAAGCGGCTCAGCATAAGCTGACGCGGGTAAGCCGCCAACCTCTGCAAGCAAATCAAGATACGCCTTTTCGTTGGCATTTTGCCACGATAAGCCAGTTTCCTTATAATGCTCTGCAAGGGGCTTTAGACTGTTCACATAAACGCCGTCTCCGGTCATGCGGTCATAGCCTGTGACTACCCAGCCCGCGCCGCGCCTTTCAAGGGTGAGTATTATTTCCTCTCCCACGCCGCGCATGGGGCCTGATGTGATTTCGGTATTTACATTGAAGCGGGCAGTCATGCGCCCATCGTCGCTTTGAATTGTTTCGAGCAAGTCGGCTATGCCTTTTTCTACCGTATCAAGTGCGGATAAGGCGCCGTTAAGTATTTTGTCCACGGCAAGCCGCGCATCATAGAAGAACAGGTCTGTCGCTTCGTTGCGCTCCATTATGTCGGAAAAATCCTGCACCTCTTTCAGCTTTTGCCCCATATAGTAGCGGTACATGACCTCCGCCGCCAGCTCCTCTGCACTCATTGCGGGGAGAGTATGCTGTTCCTCTAACGCCGCGCTTTCGGCGTCCAAGGATAGCATTATGCCTTGCAGCGCCTGCCCGCTTGGCTTAGCTTCGGAGAGTTTTGCCCGCATATCATCCAGCAGTCGGGCTTTTTCCTTCGTGCCTATGTCGGCGTTTTTATGCACGGTCATGTAGCTTAGGTATTCCGTTTCAAAGGCAATGCCGGCGGCGGGGTTTTCATATTGCAAGCCGTCTAAGCCATATGAATTGCACATTGCGGCATACTCTGCATAGCCATCGGACTCCGTGCGCAGGGAGGTGATGAAAAGCCCGTGAATGGTTTCTATAAGCTCGGCGCGTATCAGCTCATTTTGCGCAATTCCGCCCTTGCCCTTTAGTTCAAGCGCGATTGAAGCCTCGTAGCGAAACGCCTTTCGTTGGGCGTTTGCATCCGTAACGGCAAACGCTGCCGTTTCTGCCGCTCCGTTCCCTGCGAAAGTCTCCGCGCTGTGCAAAATATAGTGAAGGTACTTTGCACTTAAATACGTATCACTATCTTCAGTCCATTTATCCCCCTGATAAAACAGCGATTCAGCCGCGGAGTAATCGCCGATTGCAAAGTTTGCAGCAGCGGATTTGACCATATCGGCAACCTTGTTCAGCTTTTCTTCATTAGCATATACCATTGGCGAGAGCGCATATACCGCGTCGCCTATGAGCGGCAGCTCTGCGGCAAGGGCGGGTTTTACGGCGAATGTGCAGGCGGATAGCAGCACCGCGGCGGCGCAGGCGGCAGCCGCAATGCGGACGGCTTTTATAAATGGCGCAGTATGCTTGCTTTTTGCATTTGTCAGCGCTTTATCCCGACTTTGCAAAAGGGCTATGGTATCGTCGATTCGCTTATAATAGCCTTGCGAGGGAGCGGGAAAGCCCGTCCTTAGCGTATGTGCGAATTGCATATCATATTCCATAGTATTCATCCCCCAATAATCTTTTCAGCTCCGTCCGCGCCCGCGACAGGCGGCTTTTAACCGTGCCGGAGGGTATCTCCAGTATTTCGGCTATCTCCTTTATTGAATGGCCGCATATATAATAAAGCGTTATTGCTTCGCGCTGTTCGTTAGTCAGCCGCGAAAGGGCGTTTGCAACATCAATGAGGTACTCTGCTCCATGCTCATGTAAATAGGGTATTTCCTCATCGATTGGAACTGTGCGCTGCCGCAGCTTTGCCATGCCGTAACATTCGTTTTTCACTATTCGGAACAGCCATGGCTTCAACGCGCTTTTGCTTCGCAGGCTGTCGATATGCGTATGCGCCTTGATAATGGCACTGCTTACGGCGTCCTCGCTTTCGGGTACGGAGCGCAGTATGCTGTACGCAAAGTAGAACAGCTCGTCCCTAAGCTCCGTTATCCGTCCGTAAAACCAATTAAGTTTTTTATCTCCGCTCACGCTCGGTCGCCGCCCCCCGCATTTATTGGATGATTGCCTTTGTATATTAGACTGCCAAGAACGCAAAACGGTTCCATCGTTTTTGGCATAAAGCAAAAAGCCCGTTATAAAAAGCACGGCTCCCAAGCTTTCATAATGCTACGAAAGCCGGAAACCGTGCCGTATTGCATGAATTTAATGCGTATATGAATAGCGCCGCTGGCTGCTTATGCGTTTATAACGCTGCCGCAGAATTCGCAGCGGCCCTTTGCATCGGGCACTACCACCGCGCCGCAGAAGGGGCATTTTACGCTGGCCTTGGGGGCGTTTGCCGCGGCTGCACTTTCGCGCACGGCGGTGCGTATATTGGTAAGCGCTTCCACTATATCCTTGCCTATCTTTTCATATTCGCAGTAATCTATGTTCCTGTGCGGGTCTATGGAGGGGCGGCCCGCGCTTATAACCACGTTGTCCGTCTCCACAGATTTGCCGTTCAGCTTAAAGCGAATTTCGTTGAAATACGGGTTGTTTACATTGATTATCACCGTAAACGTGTAGCTTATGCGGTAGCGTGCAGGCACATAGCTTATTTCCTTGCCTTCCTTGTCCTTTTGCTTCAGCTCCGTGCGGCTTTCGTCAACGTCTATGCGGCAGCCCGTAACGTCCGCAAAGTCCATAACGTCGGGATTCGCGTCCGCAAGGCTACGCGCGCTTGTAACCATGAATTTGCCCGCGTCCTCGTCGAGCAGCACCTTTGTATTGTCGCCCAATGTGCGCGTTGTGCGGAACGCGGCTACGGCGTCCTTGTTAGCCTCGCGGTAGTCAAGCTGCTGCTTAATATCCTCAACGGTGCTTTTGCGGCGCTCCGAAAACCACGGCGAAAGCTTTGCGGCGCAGTTTTTGCACAAATTGCCGTTCTCAAGCTTTTTGTTGCCGAGGAAGCCTATCTTCTCTCCGCATATATCGCAGTATTTTTTATCAAATAATCCCATAAGTAGCCTCCTTTGTCAGTTTACCATCTCACGGCAGATGAAGGAGCAATCCTTGTTAACCGTATATGTGAAGGATTGAACCTTGGCTCGCTTGTGTATTCCTGCTCCCTGGTCCCACTCGCCATCCACATAATCGCCTACCCAAACAATAGAATCGTGACTAAAATTGCTTGTTACGGTTATAACCGTTCCCGCAGGCACAGAGCCTCCCTCTGCGCCGGAGTAACCGCCGCCGGAGAAGGTGCAGTTCCTGCATGAAACGCTGTAATATACAACGGGCTCGGGTGCAGACGAAACCTCGGGCGCCTGCCAAACGTGCGGTGCGGAGGTTGGCCTCGGCGTTGATTTAACGTCCTTGGGCTTCAACACGGCCTCATACACGGTCGTTTCATCAAGGCTGTATACAGTAAAGCCCGCAACATGGCGGTCGTAATAATACGGTATACCGTTTATTAGCCAGAAATCCACCTCGTATCCGCGCGGCACATCCGCTTCCACATGTACCGATATCCAGCCGCCGGGATATATTTCACCCGAAACTGGATGCTCGTAATCCTCGCCGAATATGAACTCGGTATACTTTGGGCCCACGGGCTTGCCCTTTTCGTTAAGGAACTGCATATGGGCATTGACGGTATACACGGTTCGCTTGTCGCGCAATACTGCGGTAACGGTGGTGTCCGCTTCCTCGCATTCAAAGAACAGCACATCTTCGGTATACGGGCGCTCGTTGCCGAGCACGTCTATGTTGAATTCATCCGTAACCATGCGGCCGTTTATCATCCAGCAGTATACTTCCTGATCGTATTCCAGCGTGGCAATGGCCGTATATTCGCCCGCCTGTTCAATGTTCAGCATGCTTTCCCCGTTAACCGTGCAGTTATATGCATACAGCTTGGGAACATCCCCTGCGGGAATACTCGGCGCATCAACGCTCTGCGGCGTTTGTGCCGGCACAACAGCGGCGTCGTCGGGCTTAAAGCCCTGCTTCTGCGCTTCGTTAAGCTGTGCCTGCATCTGCCTCAGCTGCTCCTGCATGGCGGTTATATCCGCGGAATTCCCCAGTATTCCGCATCCTGCAAATAGAATAGTCATCAGCAGCACAAGTGCCGCCGTAAATACCTTTTTCTTCATATTACTCTCCTAAAATCGGAATATGCCCCCGCCTGTGACGGGACGGGAGCATATTCTTTTTATGCCTTCAGCCTGTTATACACGCCTAAGCATATGGTTTAATTCATGCGGCAGATCGCGGAACGGGCCGCATATTCGCCTTATAAACAGGGCTTATTTGAACTTCATGTTGTTGAGTATGATGTCGGGCATCGTTCCCTCAACGCAGTCCATGTTCCTCAGGCCGATTGAGAGGGCGCGGTCATCGTCAATCTGCGCCACATATTCTATCCATTGATAGCCTATGCGCTTATAGGTACGGCCTTGGAAGGTTATGCCGCCAATTACCCTGTCGTCTATATCCTTATAGTTCTCGAAATCCTTCTTATAGAAGTCAAAATCGCTCACGTTGTTCCTTACCTCAAACCTTATGCTGCCCGCGCCGAATGCGGTGGGGTCGTCGTTTTCAACAAGGCATCTCTTGCTTTCGTCATATGACCAGCCGGATTCGGGAACGGTCGTTTTGATGTTAATCTTCACATCATCGTGGGCGAACATATTAACATCCACGGAGAAGTCCTTCATAACGGCGCTTCCGGCGGCAGCCTTATCCGCCTCCGCAGCCTCGGCCTTAACTATGTCAAGATACTTTTCGGTAGCTTCCTTGCCGGAAAAGCCGCTGGTGTTAAAGGCGCTGACCGTATAAACGCCCGGCTCCTTTTCGCTGAAGTTTACGTAGATGAAGTGCGAGCTGTCGTCCTTGGATATCCACTTGTAGTAGCGGTAGTTTGCCTTCATATGGTCGCTGTATTCTTCCTTGACAAACGCACCCTCAACGCCGAAGTATGCAACAAGCTCTTCGTAGGTGGTGTTGAAAATGTCCTTGGCGACCTTGTTCATCCAAACGTAGCCCTTCTGCACCTGCTCCTCGGTAACAAGGCCGTCGCCGCCGCCAACGTTAACGGCAGGGGTGCCTGTGTCGCCGCCTGACGGGGTGCTGCTGTCGCCGCCTGTAACGGGGGCGTCGCCGCCTATTGTATCGGGCAATGCCTTGTCGGCATTTATCATGGGCAGATACCAGTCGTCATATGCTGCGGGGCGGTCCTCTTCGTCAATATCGTCCCACGTCATGCCCCACGGGCGCAGATATATTTCGTAATGATATTCGTCATCGCCGCTTTCATAGTCGCCGTCGATGCAAATCATATTGTCAACGCCAAGCAGGCCGGGGTCTACTATCCAGTTTGCGTGCTCAAGCGCAACGTCCGTAAACCAGCCGCCCTCGGACATCACCGTGCCGTGCTCGCCTGTACCTGCCGCATTCAGGCTTACCTCGGCCTTGCAGGTGGGAGCATCGCGCGTATAGTCAACGTCCCAAAGCGTGACTGAGCCCTGATAATCCTCGCCTATTTCTATAACGCCGCCAATGTCCCAGCGCCGATAGCTCATGCCTTCATAATAGCCGCCGCATCCGGTCATGGTCCACCAGCCGTACCATTCGCCGTTCCACCAATCCAGCAGGGCATCGCCCGTGCTGATATTGGCATCGTCGCCGCCCTGCACGGGCGCGCCAATACGCTCAAGCTGAGAAAGGTCTACTGTTATAGTCCCGCTCTTTTTGCCGAGAAGCTGAGAGAACGTGACTTCAACGGCCGTTTCTGTATCGATGAGTACAAACGGGCACAGGACCTCTTTTGTTTCGCCCGCTGCAATGCTTTCAAACTGGGATTCCATTGCATTTTCGTATGTTTCGGGGTCTATGATCACGGTTGCGCTGTCAAGCTCCGTATCGCCCTGCTTTGCCGTTTCGTTTACGCTCCAAAGGTATGATGATTCATCCTTGCCTTTGTTTGTAAAATCAAGCGTAAGCACAACGGCGTCGTTGCCTTCGGTGTCCTTCATTATGCGCGCGCCCTTATAGAGCAGCTCGCAGCTATCCAATACTATTTTGTTGGGGTCTTCCGGTTCCTTTTGGCCGCAAGCCGCGAAGCTGACCGCCATAACGGCGGCCAGCAACAGGGCGAGCAGCTTTTTTAGATTGTTATTCATGGCTTGCTCCTGCCTTTTCGTTTGCTCCTTATTTTTGAAGTGTGTTGCCGTCCTTATCGGTGAAGCTGCCGGTAATGATCTTAATGAGGTCAACGATATAGCCAATGCCGAATACGCCGGCGGTCAACAGCCACACTATGCCCGTGCCGGTCTTGCCTACATAGAAGCGATGTACGCCCAGGCCGCCGAGGAATATGCAGAGCAGCAGAGTAGTTTTCCAATCCTTTTTCACGTTAGCAGTGTTTTCCATTGTTTTTCTCCTTTCAAAGTCGGGGGTTATGAAAAAATATATTGCATATTATGCGGTTTACCTTTTTGTGAAGGTGCCGCTTATGCCGTAACCGGTGTTCTCGTTCATGGTAAGGCTGTCGCCCTCCACGGAGAACGTGTAGGTGGACGGATCGCTCCAGCTTTCCAGCGTGACCGTAAGCTGGTCGCCGTCAATAGTGTATGTACCATTCTGCTTCATATAGGCGTTCTCCATGGTGCATTTGCCGTTGCCGTTGAACGTCCAGGTTATTGTGCCGTCCTCACCAAGCTCCGCCGTCCATGTTCCCGCAAGCACATCCTTGCTGCCGCAGGCGGTCATGGCAAGTATAAGTGTAAGCGTAAGAATCGAAGCAATGATTTTCTTCATGGTTTTTTGTTATCTCCTGTTCTTGTGTTCTTGCTTTATTTGTTTTGTGTTTATTTTGCCTTCTGTATCGGGGTGCCGTTCTTGTCGGTGAACTTTCCGCACAGTATCTTGATAAGGTCAACAAGATAGCCTATGCCGAAAACTCCGGCGGTCAGCAGCCACACTATGCCCGTGCCGATTTTGCCTACATAGAAGCGATGCACGCCAAGGCCGCCGACAAAAAGGCAGAGAAGCAGCGTAGTCAGCCAATCCTTGGCAGATTCCGCTCCTGCGGGAACCTCGGGCGCGATATAGTCCGCGACCTCCTCGCCGTTCAGTATCTTCTTCACGGTGTCGGTCACGGCGTCTATATAAGCGCCGCGCTCCGTTGCAAGGCCTACGGTTGCGCCCTTAACGCCCTTGTTAAGCACGCTGTTTTTATCAACGCGCATACCGCCTACGGACATTTTAGCCTCCGTAATTACGGGCTGGATGCGTATGTGCGAACCGTCTTTAAGGTAAAGCCAAAGGCCCACATCCAAATTCGGCTCCTTTGCGAACGCTATGCGCTGGCCGGGTATGCCGCCCTTTATCTCAAACGGCATTTGGAAAGCCGCCGCGCGGGCATTGAGCTTATCCATTATCTCCTCAAGCGTTGTTGAACAGGGCAAATCAAACTCGCGGGGTGTGGTTGCGAATGCAGCGTCCTTCATGGTGCTTGCAAAGTTTTCCATAGCTTTCTCCTTTCTCGGTTTTGCTTATAAGTTAGGGTTGGGGCTTACACGGCTTCGTTCTGCGCCTGATGCTCCTTTGCGTTAAGCACCGCGCCGTAGATATAAAGCCCGGGGACCACAAGGCCGGTAATGATGCTCATCACGTTGAATTCGCCGCCGTTGACAAGGTTGACGATTATGGACAGCACCGCAAACGCAGCGACTATCGCGCCCCATACTATGCACTTCTTGGCGTTTTCAATCTTCTTGCTGTGCTTAATGCCAACAATGCCGGCTATAAGCTGGCAAATGCCGCCTACAAGCGTTATAACGAGCACAAGATAATAATCCGCCGTAAGTCCGGAAGCCGCTCCGAGGCTTGCCGCAAGTCCGCCAAGACCTGCTGCCACAACGCCCAGCAGAATCGAGATCACCGACGCGATAATCATCAAAATTCCCGTGACCTTCAAGAAATTATGTCCTTTCATTTTTACCTCCTGATTTGAAATTTTGTTTTTTATTTATTCTAAGCAGGGCGCTGTTTGCCGCACTCTGCACAGAATTTATAGTTGCCGTTCACCCTGCCGCATTTGCATCTCCAGCCGCCCTCGGGAACGGGCAGCGATGCTTGCAGCTCACGCATATCCGCGGCTGTTTCCGTAAGCAGCTCCCGCAGCTGCTCCGCATTCTCGCCGTCATATATATTGGTAAAAGCCTCTTCGCCGTCCTCCCATTTGACTATTATGCGGCTGCTCACGGCATCCGAATTATAGCGTTTGGGAGAATCGTATTCTTTCAATTCATGCGCGCGAAGCTCCTGAGCAATGCGTTCAAGGTATTGTGATGCAATGTCATAGGAAAGCTCAAGGTCGCCTATAACTATGCGCTCATGATTTTCGTCATAACATTTGCAGCTGAAGAATATGCCCTCCTTTGGCTGAAGGAACGCCATCGTTCCCCCGCCAAGCCTGAAGCAGAAGCTCTCGTCTGCCGATGCAGCGGCCTGATCCCAGTAAAAATCCGTTATCCCCGCCGTTTCGCTTACATTGCGGTTTTCCTTTATGCTAAGCGATTTTTCGTATGCGTCGTGCGCAATGCCAAGCACCGTGCTTTCAAGCTCATTTGCATCTCCGCCGCCGTAATTATACGTTACATCATTGCCGCCCTTGCCCCGGCATACGGTCAGCTTGCTGTCCACTGCATCGTAGCTGTCCGATGACGGGCGGCGGTATTCTGGAAGCTCCGTTTGCCGAAGAAGCGCATCCAAGGCGTCCCATTGTTCCCGCTCAAGCGGCCACGGTATAGGCAAGGAGAATCCGTCGCTGCCGCTTGCTCTTAATTCATCGCCGACTCTGTCCGTAAATTGTCCGGCGAGCATCGGCTCCCCGTCATACAGATAGAACTGCAAATCAAAGCATTTTTGCCGTACCGCATGGTTCTGGCTCCATGAAACGTAAACCAAGTCCGTATCGTCGGCATATTCCGTTCCCGCGTCGGGGTTTGTCATGTCGCCCCTATCCATAATGCGGTTCGTGACGAAATGGCGGAACAGGAATATTCCCGCTGCCGCAAGCGCTGCAACGACCAATATGATTATAGCGAACTTTTTCACGCTCCCCGTCAGGCCCATGGGTCTTCGGCTGCGGGCATGCGTATGCCGCTCAGTATGCTTGAATACTCCCACAGGAACCATTCCCCGGTGGAGGGCTTGTTCCTAAGCTTCATGGGTCTTGGCGAATCCGCCCCCGCGGTTTTCAAAAACACGCGGATATAGCCCGCTTCAACGTCCTGCGGACGGGAATCGTCCATTACGTTCAGCACATACGGCTTATTCGGCGTATAGCTGTTTTCGGGCGTTGCGCCTTCAAAATAGGCCAGCGGCAGATAGCTTTTGCCGCGCAGACGGTCCCGCAGGAACTGCACGTCATACGGCGTCATGGGCTTTGGGCCGCGCAGCACGTTGAAGGCCGCCGTACCGTCCTCCTTATTCCTGTCGAACAATGCCAGCGCGCAAAGGAACAGCGCGCAGGTGTTTTCGGGCCTTGAAAGCCCCATTGCGGCAAGGGAATTGAATTCATCAAGGTTGCTTGGAATGCTCTGCAATGTAATACGCATGGGTTTTTCCTTTCTAAAGAGTGTCTATTACGCCCGCAAGATACGATGGGGAAACGGAGGCGTAAATAAAATTATCCACCAGGCGGTCCTTAACGGCCTGCCTAACGTCCGCCGCAAGCATATCGTCCGCGTTTTCGTCAACAAGCAAAAGTATCTTGCAGCTAAGCCCTGCCTTTTTTATGCTGTTGCGTATTTTTATCCGCTCGTCAAGCGCCCATATGCCCTGGCGCACAACCTCCATAACAAGCACGTTTGCGCGGAATGTGCGGCACAACGATACCGTTTCGGATGGCTTTAACGAGCGATATACAACATAATCCGGGTCGCTGTTGGTCAAGCATTGCGTGATCGCATCCGCAAATATTCCGCTTTTCATATCAAGTACAATCCGTCTCATACGCGATCTACTCAGCCTTTCACAAGTCGTTCACCATAGTTTCCCTATCATTTACAATTTCATATATTATTTTAGCGGTTACGCTTTTGTTTTTCCCCCGCCTTTTGGATAGGTTTCACAAATTTTTTGCATTTTTTATATTTTTGTAGGCGGCGTATGCACCATTGGGGCTGCACTTACATCGTTTTGTTGAATTTTGCCCACTGCCATGATATCATTATACAATTATATATTGTATTTTAGGAGGTCAGGGTGGGCAAAGCAACAAAAAGAAGCATCATAGCGGCAGCTGTCGCCTTGGTATTGGTTGCTTTTGCCATGTGGGTGCGCTATGCGGACAGGGAGGGCATAATTTCTTGCAAATCAAGCTATGTCCGCGGCGCAATATACGTTGTTCTGCTCTCCGCATGGGGATATTCCGTATATCTTCGCATTGTGCAAACCCACGTCCGGCGGTATCTGCTTGCGGTTTCGGCGCTGATGGTAATATGGGTCATAATAAGAACAATTAAATATACCGTAAGCGATGTTGATTTGACGCGCAGGCTATGGTATCTGTTCTATCTGCCCATGATTTTTATACCGCTGCTGTCGCTGTTCATATCCATATCGCTCAGCAAAGCGGAAAGCTACCGCCCGCCGCGCTGGACATGGGTCATGTATTTCATTGCAGGCATACTGCTGGCGCTTGTGCTTACAAACGACCTGCATGAGCTGGTTTTCACCTACCCAAACGGCATAATGAGCGACCGCGATTATGAATACGCCGCCGGATACTATATCATAGCGGCATGGGAGGTGCTTTGCGCCGTTGCAGCAATTACGATAATGCTTTTCAAATGCCGCCTGCCGCATTCCAGGCGCTATCTTGTGCTTCCTGTAATACCCCTTGCGCTGTCCGTTGCGTATGCATATGCATATATCACAGATGTACACTGGGTGTGGGTCATTGCGGGGGACGTAACGGTGGCGCAATGCATAATATTCACAAGCGTATTCGAAAGCTGCATCCAATGCGGCCTTATACAATCCAATATCGGCTATGACGAGCTTTTTGAAGCCGCCGCGCTGCACGTTCAGATAACGGATGAAACTATGCGCATAAAGCACTCCACCGCTGCGGCAGACCCGCTGTCCGAAGATGAGCTTAGGCAAATGAAGCCCGATACCGTTCTGCTTAACGAAAATACGCTCCTTAACCGCCACCGTCTGCGGCGCGGCTATGTGTTCTGGAAGGAGGATATATCCGAGCTGAACGAAATAAGGAGCGGGCTTGAAGAGGCGCAGGAGGAGCTGCGCGACATGGGGAACATTTTGGAGGCGGAAAAGAAGCAGCAGGCAAGGCTGCTTAGGCTTGCGGACGAGAACCTTCTTTATGATATGATGGAGGAGCAAACCTCCGCGCAGACGGCAATGGTGCGCGAGCGGCTGACAAAGCTTCAGAATACCGACGATATTGAGCTTGCAAGGCGTCTGCTTGGGCAGGTGATAGTTATAGGAACCTACATAAAGCGCAGGAACAACCTTATATTCGTGGGCATGCAGCGCGGCATAATATCCGCGCAGGAATTGAGCCTTTGCCTGAATGAATCGGCTGAAAATTTGACACTGTACGGCGTTGACTGCAAGGTTATAGTAAAGTGCGGCAGTCAGCTTACGGTAAGGCAGGCTACCGAAGCATATGACCTATTTGAAGCGGCGGTTGAGGCGGGCATAGATTCGCTTGATTCAATACTGCTTTCAATAGAGGGCGAGGAACGGCCGGACGTGAACATATGCGCCGAATGCGGGCATGATTTGAGCGGGCTTGAAGGGCTGTTCCCGCAGCTTAAAACGGAACGGGACGACGACGGGCTGCAATATCTTTCGTTGCGGCTTGAAAAAAGCTGAGGATAAACGCATGGACAGAATTAAGGAAAGCTTTGACAGCTTGCCAATAGCCATATGCTTCTTTGACGAAAACGGCATAGTGCGCCTTATAAACCACAGCATGCTCCATGTTGCCAACGCCCTGCGGCATGACGGCATACAGACGCTTGACGAGCTGCACGGCGCGCTGCTTTCCCCGCCCGTGCATGTGTGCTGCCTTGATGCCCAGCTGCGCACATATCTTTTTTACGGCAAAAGCGTTCTGCGCTTTGCCGAGGCGGAGATTACAACACAATACGGCAAGCGCTATACGCAGGTGACTGCGGCGGACGTGACGGAGCTGATAGAAAAGCAGGACGAGCTTGAGGATGAAAACAAAAAGCTTGCGGATGCTAACAGCAGACTGAGAAGAATGATAGAGCAGATGCCGGAGGTTATACGCAAGGAGGAAACGCTGGCAATGAAAATGCGTATCCATGACGATATAGGCCACAGCATACTTTCCGCGCGCAAGGCGCTTATACACGGGGCAGGCTTGAAGGAAATACAGGACAGCGCAAGAATATGGGAGCGCACCATAGCAACTCTGTACCGCTCCGCTGGCATAAACGCACAGCGCGACCCGCTTGAAGGGGCAAAGGCGCGCGCGGCGGAGATGGGCGTGAAGATAATAACCGCGGGTATGCTGCCAAAAACGCACTCCGCACGCGGGCTTACGGCGATTGCCATACGCGAATGCGCGGCAAACTGCGCCCGCCATGCGGGAGGGACGGAGCTTTATCTGCGCTGCTGGAGCGGCAGCGGATACGCAAATATGATAATTACAAACAACGGCGCCCCGCCTAAGCAGAATATAACGGAGGGCGGCGGCCTTTCCATGCTGCGTATGCACGTTGAAGGGGAAGGCGGAAAAATGGATATACAAAGCAGGCCGTGCTTTAAGCTTACGCTCAGCTTGCCGGAAAAGGAGGACATAAAGCATGCAGGTAATGATAGTTGAGGATCAGCTTATAATAAGAAGCCTATTGGAAAGCTATTTCCGCGCGGAGGACGGATACGATATAGTCGCCTCCATACCGGGCGCAAGGACGGCCGTTGAATTCTGCAAAACAACGCCCGTTGACCTTATACTTATGGACGTGCAGACGGAAAACAGGGAAAACGGGCTGACTGCCGTTAAAAAGATAAAGGCCATGCGTCCCAACATGAAAATAATAGTAGTCACCTCCCTGATAGACGGTGCGGTTCTTGAGCAGGCGAAGGCGTCGGGCGCGGACAGCCTTTGGTACAAGGATTCGGAGCAAAACCGCCTTATGGAGGTTATACATCAAACGGTGGAAGGCGGCCATGTTTTCCCCGATGCGCCGCCGACGGCTGAGATAGGCCTTGCAAAAAGCTCCGAATTCACCAAAACGGAGCTGAAGGTGCTGCGCTATCTGCTGCGCGGCCTTTCCTATGCGCGCATAGTCGGTGAAATGGGCGTGGAGCTTTCAACGGTGAAATTCCATGTGGCAAATATGCTGCAAAAAACGGGGCTTGAAAACAAGCTTCAGCTTGCCCTTGCCGTAAGCGACGTTAAGCTTATAGCGGACCTTGCCGAGGAATAACGCCCGATTTAAGCATACGGTGCGGCCTTACGCTTGACCAAATATTTACAGGCGTGTAATATTGTAATATCGAACGGGAATTTGCATATCACAACGGCATAATGACAGAAAGGGGAGTAAAAAATGGATATGGATAACGGCGGCATCGTTCACATACAGCAGGATAAGCGTTCCCAAACGACTGGCAGGAAACAAACGAAACTGTAATCTGCCTATCCTCGCCCATTGGCGCAGGGGAGCGGATGCGGTTTGAAAGGACGGCTTAAACCGCTCCTGTCGGTTTAAGGGCATTACAAAAAAATATATTTCAATAAAAACTGTTTATCGTATTTGCTTTGGCCGCGGTATGGGTTATAATTGAGCCTGTGCTGCGGCCGATATTTTTTGCGTATGCAGGAGGAACAGACGATTGCAATACAAAAGCGACATTGAAATAGCCCAAGGCGCTGCCATGCGCCCAATAACCGAAATAGCCCGCTGCGCCCATGTGGACGAAAAGTACATTGAGCAATACGGACGCTACAAGGCCAAAATAGACCCCGCGCTGCTGAAGGAAACCGATAGGCAGGACGGCAAGCTGGTGCTTGTTACCGCAATAACCCCCACCCCCGCCGGGGAGGGCAAGACCACCACCACAATAGGCCTTGCGGACGGGCTAAGGCGCATAGGCAAGGATGCCGTTGTTGCGCTCAGGGAGCCGTCGCTCGGGCCTGTATTCGGCATAAAGGGCGGCGCTGCCGGCGGCGGATATGCGCAGGTGGTGCCGATGGAGGATATAAATCTGCACTTTACGGGCGATTTCCACGCCATAGGCGCGGCGAACAACCTGCTTGCGGCAATGCTGGATAATCACATTCAGCAGGGCAACGCATTGAATATAGACCCGCGCAAAATAACATGGAAGCGGTGCATGGACATGAACGACCGCCAGCTTCGCTTTATAGTGGACGGTCTTGGCGGCAAGGTGAACGGCACGCCGAGGGAGGACGGGTTCGACATTACCGTTGCAAGCGAGATAATGGCCGTGCTGTGCCTTTCAACGGGCATAGCCGATTTGAAGGAAAGGCTCGGGCGCATGGTAGTGGGCAGCACATATGACGATAAGCCCGTGACCTGTGCCGATTTGAAGGCGGCGGGGGCGATGACGGCGCTGCTGAAGGACGCCATAAAGCCGAACCTTGTGCAGTCGCTTGAAGGCACGCCCGCATTTGTACACGGCGGCCCGTTTGCAAACATTGCCCACGGCTGCAACAGCGTTATGGCAACGCGCATGGCGCTGAAAATGGGCGATTATGCCATAACCGAGGCCGGCTTCGGCGCGGACCTGGGCGCGGAGAAGTTTTTGGATATAAAATGCCGCATGGCGGGACTTGTGCCGGACGCGGTGGTGATAGTTGCAACGGTGCGCGCGCTTAAAATGCACGGCGGCGTTGCCAAGGCGGAGCTTGCGGCGGAGAATATACCCGCGCTTGAAAAGGGCGTGCCGAATCTTTTAAGGCATGTGTCCAACATAAAGAACGTGTTCGGTCTGCCGTGCGTTGTGGCGGTGAACCGCTTCCCCACGGATACGGACGCGGAGATAGCTTTTATAATCGAAAAATGCCGCGAGCTGGGCGTGAACACCGTGCTTTCCACCGTTTGGGCGGATGGCGGGCGCGGCGGCGAGGCGCTTGCGCGCGAGGTTGTGCGCCTGTGCGAGCAGGAGAAGGGCAGCTTCACATTCGCCTATGATACGGACATGAGCATAGAGCAGAAGATAGAAGCGATTGTTAAGCGCATATACGGCGGCGATGGCGTAAGCATTGCCCCTGCGGCAAAGAAGCAGATAGCCAGACTTACGGAGTTAGGCTTTGGCAATATGCCCATATGCATGGCAAAAACGCAGTACAGCTTTTCGGATGACCAGACAAAGCTCGGCGCGCCCACGGGCTTTACCGTAACGGTGCGCAACGTAAGGGTATCGGCAGGCGCAGGCTTTATAGTTGCGCTGACGGGCGATATTATGACCATGCCCGGGCTTCCCAAGGTCCCCTCGGCGGAGCGCATAGACGTGGACGAAAACGGCGTAATATCCGGCCTGTTCTAAGCCGCCGATGCACGGGAAGGACGCAAGAAGCGCTGTTATGCACTTCTGCGTCATATAAAAGACAGCAATAGCGGACTACCCGTTTATGGGGAGCCGACAAGCGAAGGCTTGACGGAGGGGTTGACGAAAGCAAGAGTAAGCTCGGCTCGCCCCCTCCGTTTTATTGTTCCACCCGCATCCACCCTCAGCCGACGGGCAAACTGAGCATTGCTTAACGCGGCGCTATGGTGTATCATTTTATATATTATTTTGCCTGAGCGGAGGTTGAGCTATAATGAATGGCGAACAGATAAAGGCAATGATAGATAATGAGCTTGCGGAGCTGGTGGAAATCAGGCGCGATTTGCATATGCATCCGGAGCTGTCCGAGCATGAGGAACGCACCGAAAGGGTCATATGCGCGCGGCTTGATAAGCTGGGCATAGCATACGAAGCGGGCGTGGCGGGGCATGGCATTATAGCTTCAATCGGCCCCAAGGACGCAAAATACGGCATAGCCATACGCGCGGATATTGACGCGCTGCCCGTAACGGAATGCACCGGCTTGCCATACGCATCGGTGAACAAGGGCGTTATGCACGCCTGCGGTCACGATATACATACCGCCGTTCTGCTCGGCGCGGCAAGCATATTCAAGGCCATGGAGAGCGAACTAAAGGGCGCGGTTAAGCTTTTTTTCCAGCCTGCGGAGGAAACCATAGGCGGGGCGCAGCGCATGATAGAGCATGACGGGCTGAACAGCCCCAAAATAACGCGCGTGTTGGGTATGCACGTTGACCCGACCGTGCCTGTGGGCTGCATACATCTTGCAAAAAGCCGCATGAATGCATCGACCACTGAGCTTATAATAAACGTTAACGGCATAGCGTGCCACGGCGCTCACCCCGACCAGGGCATAGACGCCGTTGTAGCAGCGGCGCATATAGTGCTGGCGCTGCAAACCATATCCAGCCGCTTTGCATCGCCCACCACGCCCGTTATAGTGACCATAGGCACAATACACGGCGGCAGCAAGGAAAACGTATGCGCAGGGCAGGTGAAGCTGACCGGAACCATACGCGCACTGGATATTGAAACAAGGGAATTTATAAAGGCACACGTTAAAACCATTGCGGAGAATACGGCGGCCGCCTTCGGCGCAAGCGCGGAGGTTATAATGCGCGATGGGTATCCGCCGCTTGTTAACGACGCCGCAACCTCGCTTGCCATTGCGGATGTGGCCGAAAAGGAAATAGGCAGCGGCAGCGTGGTATTCATGGAGGCTCCGAGCCTTGGCGCGGATGATTTTGCATATTTCACATCCAAGGTGCCGGGGGTATACTTCAACATAGGCACATATAAGGAAGGCCAACCCCTGCCGCAGGCATTGCACAACGAACGCTTTGCGCCGGATGAGGAATGTATAAAATACGGCGTCATAATGAATGTTTTCGGCGCGCTTAGGCTGCTTGACGAGGACGGGGCAAAGGCATAAGGAGGGCGGATGCAATGGTGCTTAGGGATACGATAGTAGAGGTTGATTTGCGCGCGATAGGCGCAAATATGGACGCCATATGCCAAATGGTAGGGCCTGAGGTGGCGGTGATGCCCGTTGTAAAGGCCAATGCATATGGGCTTGGCGCGGTTGGCGTTGCGCCTACGCTTATGGAGCATGGGGCAAGGTACTTAGCCGTTGCAACGCTAAGCGAGGCAATGGAGCTGCGCAGGGTATATGCTGATTATCCGCTGTTCATACTCGGCCACACTCCGGACAGGCTCCTTGGCATGGTTGCCGAAAACGACATAACGCAGACCGTGTTTTCAAGGCATCAGGCTGAAATACTCGGCAGCGCCGCAATGGCAATGGGCAAAACGGCAAAGGTTCATATTAAGGTGGATACGGGATTCCACCGCCTTGGCATATATGATGCGGACGAGCTTTTTGCAATATGCAATACCAAGGGGATAGAGGTTGAGGGCATATTCTCCCACCTTGCGCTGGTGAATGCGGAGGAGGACGCCAAGCAGTTTGAAAAGCTTACCGCCATGATAGACGAGCTTGAAGGAAGGGGCGCAAGCTTCAAGTATAAGCATATTACGGATAGCATAAGCGCCGTGGATTACCCTGAATACAGGCTGAATATGGTTCGTCCCGGTGCGCTGGTATATGGGCTTAGGGGCTTCCATAAGGGCTATATTGAGGTTACGCAGGCAATGGCGTTCAAAACGCGCATATCGCAGCTCCGCCGCATAAAGGCGGGCGAGGGCGTGGGGTATGATTATCTATGGCGCGCGGGGCGGGATTCGGTAATAGCCACGCTGCCCTTCGGCTATGCGGACGGCTACCCGCGCAATATGCGCGATAAGGGCTACGTTACCATCCGCGGCGTAAAATGCCCGCTGGTGGGCGTATTGTGCATGGATCAGTGCATGGCGGACGTTACGGATGTTCCGTCTGCAGCGGAAGGGGACGAGGCTGTGATTTACGGCAGCGGCAGGGATAATACAATGGATATCCCCGAAGCCGCCTCCCTTGCCGGAACGAACAAAAACGAAATTGTTGCCCGGCTGACGGCAAGGCCGCCAAGGGTGTATATCGAATAAAACAAACAAGGCGGCACGGAGATACTGCTCTGCGCCGCCGGGTTTTATGTATACGGAAATCCCCGCCGTAGTAGTGAGATTCGATTTTTTTCGATAATACTTGATTGATGGACAAGTCGAGTGTATAATAAAAGGGAACACAAATTTCAGCCGCAGCAAAAGTGAGAACAATGTGTATTTTATTGCCGACGAATTCAGCCTGTTGCCGAATTTGAAGCACATTGACGGCGCAGTGAACTTCGGACGCTGCCGCGGTATCAATTTTTTGATTGGGTTCCAAAACATAGGGCAGATTGTGGATAATAACGTCGAATGGTGCGCAAACATTCTGCTTTTCGGTTTTTGATACGGAAGCGAACTTTATTATTGCTAATTTATTTATATTACAATCGGCATAAGCTTGCATAGCGGGCATAATGTGCCGGCTTTTCGGCGGATGGAGCTGTTAAGCATATTTTTGCTTTAACCAACATAAGGAGATATAGGCGCATGAGAATCTTTTATGAATTGTCTTGGCTATGGAAAACACTTGGCATCGCGCTTGCATCTGCGGCTGTTTGCGTGGCCTGCACCATGCTGGCAGGCAGGGCAATGAATAAAAAGGTCCGCAAAAAGACCGCAGCGATTATAGGGGCTGTTGGGTTTGTGATTGCCGTTTTGATAATCGTTATAATAGTTGCCCGAACACCCATGCCCATTTGACGGAACGGGGGAGCTGCTTATGCCGCTTCAAATCGCGCTCCGATATTAAGCGGGCGATTGCCGCGGTGCGGGCGCGTTGATGGCAAAAGAAAAGAATTGTTGACAAATTGTGAATTTGTCTGATAGAATAAAATGGATACATGAACACATTGTAACACATTGTATCAATAACGTAAAGAACAAGGGCAACTTTGTTCGGCGTTTCCCCGGACGGGGAGGCGACCAAGTGGAAGAAAGGAAATTGGAGGTAAACATGAAAAAAGTAGTATCTTTGCTATTGATCCTCATCATGGCTCTCTCTTTCGTCGCTTGCGGCGAAAAGCCTGATGGCGGCGTCCCCTATCGCATCGGTATCGTGACCGGTTCCGTCTCTCAGTCTGAAGACGACCGCCGCGGCGCCGAGGCTTTTCAGGCGGAGTACGGCGAGGATATGGTCAAGCTGGCCATCTACCCCGACAACTTCCCCGAGGAGTTGGAGACCACAATCCAGACCATCGTGAATCTGTCCGCAGATCCTCTGATGAAGGCAATCATAGTCAACCAGTCCGTTCCCGGCGTCACCGAGGCATTCCGCAAAATTAAGGAATCCCGTCCCGATATCATCTGCATCGCCGGCGAGTCCCACGAGGACCTGCCCGAGATTGGCTCTGCTGCCGATTTGGTGTGCAACAACGACTTCGTATCCCGCGGCTACCTGATTATCCGTACCGCGCATGAGCTGGGGTGTGACACGTTCGTGCATATCTCCTTCCCCCGTCATATGTCCTATGAAACCATGTCCCGCCGCGTGGCCATAATGAAGGCCGCCTGCGAGGAATTCGGCATGAACTTCGTGCTGGAAACGGCTCCCGACCCCACGTCTGACGTTGGCGTATCCGGCGCTCAGGCTTACATTCTTGAAAAGGTTCCCGAATGGGCTGACAAGTACGGCCAGAACGCCGCTTATTTCTGTACAAACGATGCGCATACCGAACCGTTGCTCAAGCGCCTGCTGGAGTGCGGCGGCTACTTCATCGAAGCCGACCTGCCCTCTCCTCTGATGGGCTACCCCGGCGCTCTCGGCATAGATTTGACCGAGGAAGCGGGCGACTTTGAGAAGATACTTGCCAAGGTTGAATCCGCCATAGTGGAAAAGGGCGGCGCCGATCGCTTCGGCACATGGGCTTACTCCTATGGTTATACCCTGTCTGCCGGTCTTGCGCTCCATGCCAAGAACGTGCTTGACAAGAAGTGCGAGCTGCTTGATATGGATGCTGTGGCCTCCGCGCTGCAGGTCTACTCCCCCAAGGCCGCGTGGAACGGCGCAGGTTATACCGATGTCACCACCGGCGTCAAGTCCGATAACGTGTTCCTAATCTATCAGGATTGCTACATAATGGGTAATCCCGGTCACTACATGGGCAACGCTACTGTGGAGATCCCCGAAAAATACTTCACCATAAGCTGACAACAACGCTTAAATAAAGCAAAATAATTCAAGCGGGGAGGGAGGGTTTCCTCCCTCCCCGCTGTTTTTAGTAGGGATAATTATGGAAAATAATAATGCTCCGCTGCTTGAAATGCGGAATATCAAAAAGGACTTTTTCGGCAACCAGGTGCTTACAGACATTAACCTAACGCTTGAAGCGGGTCAGGTATTGGGCCTTGTGGGCGAGAACGGCGCCGGTAAAAGTACCCTTATGAAGATACTGTTTGGCATGGATGTTATTCGTGAAACAGGCGGTTATGAGGGGGATATCCTTATAAACGGGGAGAAAATGCAGTTTAACACCCCGTTTGATGCGCTGAGGGCCGGCATTGGCATGGTGCATCAGGAATTCTCTCTTATTCCCGGCTTTACCGTTACGGAAAACATTCTTCTTAACCGCGAACCGAAAAGGAAAAATGCATTTTCAGAGGTGTTCGGCGAACGCATGGACACCCTGGGCTATAAGGAAATGGATCGCCGCGCGGATGAATCCATCAATAAAATGGGCGTGGATATCGATTCCAAAATGGTAATAAGCAGTATGCCCGTAGGCCATAAGCAGTTTACAGAAATTGCACGCGAGCTGAGCAAGGAAAATCTGCGGCTGCTGATACTTGATGAGCCTACCGCCGTGCTTACCGAGCATGAGGCGCAGGCGCTGCTGGATTCAATACGCGGCATGGCCTCCCGTGGCATCGCAGTCATATTCATTACCCACCGTTTGCAGGAGATACTCTCCGTATGCGACAAGGTGGTTATAATGCGCGACGGCTGCGTGGTAAAGGATGTTCCCGCCAAGGATACCGACGTGCGCGATATTACCCGCGCAATGGTAGGCCGCGAGGTTAAGGACGGCGGAAACGCCGCGCATAATGTGCGCGATCATTCAAACGCCCGCACAATTATGTCCATACGCAAGCTGTGGGTGGATATGCCCGGCGAAATCGTCCGCAATGTTGATTTGGACGTAAAGGAAGGCGAAATACTGGGCATAGGCGGCTTGGCGGGTCAGGGCAAGCTTGGCATCCCCAACGGCGTAATGGGACTGTGCGAAGCGGGCGGCTCCGTGGAGTTTGACGGCAAGAACATTGAGCTTAACAACCCGCGCAGGTGCCTTGATTCTCAGTTGGCTTTCGTGTCCGAGGATCGCCGCGGCGTGGGACTGCTGCTTGATGAATCATTGGAGTGGAACATTGCGTTCCCCGCCATGCAGATTCAGGACAAGTTCCTAAAGAAGATAGGCTTCATAAAATGGCGCGACGAAAAGGCCATACTCTCGGTTACCAATCAATATATTGACGAGCTGCAAATCAAATGCACCGGCTCCGAACAGAAGGCAAGGGAGCTTTCCGGCGGCAACCAGCAGAAGGTTTGCCTTGCCAAGGCATTCGCCCTTGAGCCCCGCTTCCTCTTCGTTTCCGAGCCTACCCGCGGCATAGACGTGGGCGCAAAGGCGCTGGTGCTGGAGGCGCTGCGGAAGTTCAATCGCGAATCCGGCGTAACCGTGGTCATGATCTCCTCCGAGCTTGAGGAGCTGCGCATGATATGCGACCGCATCGCCATTGTATCCGGCGGCAAAATAGCCGGAATCCTGCCTGCTGACCATTCCTCCGAGGAGTTCGGTATGCTCATGGTCAGTCAGGTGAAATAAGGAGGAAGAAATGGGCAATACGACCACACTTGAAAACAAGTCTAAATTCAAAGAGATGATCGACAGCTTTGGCCTGCCCCGCCTCATTATTGCGGGCTTCCTGCTGCTGCTGCTCATCGCCGCCCCCATCGTGGGGCTGGACTTCGCCACCCAGATCACCAATATCATCACCCGCTTCAGCTGGAACGCCGTGATGGTGCTGGCGATGGTGCCGATGGTGCACTCCGGCTGCGGACTGAACTTCGGTCTGCCTCTGGGCATCGTCTCCGGACTGCTGGGTGCCACCCTGTCCATCGAGCTGGGCTTCACCGGCTTTGCCAGCTTCCTCATGGCGATCCTGATCGCCACCCCCTTCGCGCTGCTGTTCGGCGGCGGCTACGGCTGGCTGCTGAACAAGATCAAGGGCGGAGAGATGATGATCGCCACCTACGTGGGCTTCTCCTCCGTGTCCTTCATGTGCATGATGTGGCTGCTGCTGCCGTATAAGCACCCCACCATGATCTGGGGCTTCGCCGCCAAGGGACTGCGTACCGTCGTCTCTCTGGAGGGCTTCTACGACAAGGCACTGGCGAACTTCCTCGCCATCGATCTGAACAAGATCGGCATCAACCTCGTGATCCCCACCGGTACGCTGCTGGTGTTCGCGCTGCTGGCGTTCCTCATGTGGGCGTTCCTGCACACCAAGACCGGCACCGCCATGACCGCCGTAGGCTCCAACCCCGCCTTCGCCCGCGCCGCGGGCATCAACGTGGACAAGATGCGCTTCATCTCCGTGATCATGTCCACCTGGCTGGGTGCCGTCGGCATCCTCGTGTACGAGCAGGGCTTCGGCTTCGTGCAGCTGTACACCGCCCCCTTCTGGATGGCAATGCCCGCCGTGGCGGCTATCCTGATCGGCGGCGCGTCGGTGAACAAGGCGTCCATCGGCAATGTTATCATCGGTACGATCCTGTATCAGGGCATCGTGACCATGACCCCCACCGTGATGAACTCCGCCTTCCAGATGGATATGAGCGAGGTTATCCGCATAGTGGTGTCCAACGGCATGATACTCTATGCCCTGACCAGAAAGCCTGAAAGGGGGCGTTGACATGAAAACCACAAAGAAATTCAACCTGCGCAGCTTTATCAGCAACAACTCCGTTCCCGTACTGTTCGTTATCATCTGCGCCGTTATGATACCCCTGTCCGGCCTGCCCGCAAGCTATCTGCTTAACGAGGTTGTGACAAGGCTTGGACGTAATGCGTTCCTGATACTCAGCCTGCTGATACCCATTATGGCCGGTATGGGCCTTAACTTTGGCATGACGCTGGGCGCAATGGCGGGCGAAATTGCGCTGATACTTGTGGCGGACTGGCAGATTTGGGGCATCCCCGGCCTTGTGCTGGCCGCAATACTGTCCATCCCCCTGTCCATACTGCTGGGTCTTATGTGCGGCAGCATACTGAACCGCGCAAAGGGCCGCGAAATGATTACAAGCTACTTCATCGCATTCTGCATGACGGGCGTATATCAGCTTATAGTGCTTTACATGATGGGTTCAATAATACCGATTATCCACAGCACCTTGAAGCTGCCCCGCGGATATGGCATCCGCAATACCGTCAGCCTGCTGCAAATGCGCCAGAGCCTGGATAACGCCCTTGCCGTAACAATAGGCGGAGTAAAGATACCCATTCTTACGCTGATTATAATTGCGTTGGCCTGTGTTTTCATAGTGTGGTTCCGCCGTACTAAGCTGGGGCAGGATATGCGTGCCGTGGGTCAGGATATGAACGTTGCGCGCGACGCCGGTATAGATGTTGACCGCACCCGTTTGATCTCCATAGTCATGTCCACCGTGTTTGCCGGATTCGGCATGATAATATATCTGCAAAACATGGGCAATTTCCCCACCTATACGGCGCATACCAACATAGGCATGTTCTGTATTGCCGCGCTGCTGGTGGGCGGCGCATCCGTGGAAAAGGCATCCATAGGCAATGTATTCTTAGGCGTTATACTGTTCCATACAATGTTCATTGTGGCCCCTGCCGCCGGAACGACAATAACGGGAGACTCCATGATAGGCGAATATTTCCGCGTGTTCATGTCCTATGGCGTTATAACCGTGGCGCTTGTTATGTATGAATCCAAGAAGCGCAAGGAGATCCGCACGTTGGGTCAGCAGCTTGCCTTGGAACAGCAGCTTGAAGAGGAGAGGAGGACCGCATGAATACCAAAACACGTTCGTGGCTAATCCGCATCGCCTTTGTGCTGGTGCTGGTGCTCCTCGCCGTGCTGATGCTGATTATCGGCCGCGGCCACACCATATACTTTGACAACCGCGCGCTGGAGTATCAGGGCACGACCATCGAGGCTCCGTATAAAATCACCGTTATTGTAAACGGAGAGCGGGTATCCCAAATCAACAACAAGGAACGCTGCTCCGTAACCAATATTGGCGACAAGCTGGAGCTGACCGTGAAGGTAATGCAGCAGAAGGGCGGCAGCGAAACCACAACCACATACCCAATGAAGCTGCCCCATGATATAGACAGCGTAATAATCAATCTGCCCGGCTACATGGCCGGATTGCCGGAGGAGGCATATCTTGAGGAATTCATCCCCGCGCCTTCCAACGAAATTGATGATGATGAAACACCCATCACCGACGATATAGGTCTTGGCGACATGTAATAGCTAACACTTATCGGCGCAGCCCATGCAAAGCATGGGCTGCGTTTGGCCTTTATCTAAGAATAGGAGTGTGAATTATAATAAATAAGCATTGCAACGATACAGATTCCCTATGCGTAAACGCGCACATAAATAATATTAGTTTCCCCACTACAATTGATGAACTTGAGATGTTTATATACGAAAATGGTATGTATAACGTTGAAGATATACTGTACCGTGAAACCGCAGTTTGGACCGTACCACGCAGCAGCAAAACAGGTGACGTTGTTTTATACTACCATGCAAAAACAGCTATTTCTAAGATTACTGCATTGATTAAAAAGGTAAACTCAATCCCAAATAATTCCGTTCATTCCAAACCGCTATTATTGGAATGGTTGGAACGCGCTAAGGAACTGTACAAGGAATATGGCGGGAAATTATTTGCTGTTGCCCGGATTGTTGCCCCACCGGAATACATATACGATGATGAGTCTAAGGTTTATCACTGGCGCGGCAGGATTTACGCTGAAGTTGGAGATATTTATCCACTCGCAGCCCCGGTTGACATTAGCGAGTTTAACGATTTTATCAATATTTCGCGCCAAAGTGCAATTACACCATTGCCGTCTAATGAATTCAATAGATTGCGGTGTATTATCCATGCCAAAAACCCCGACTTACCATCATATTTTTTGAATTGCAAAATCGGCTCATTAGATCTTTCGCAGATTTCCGATACGAACTTCCTACAAAAAACGCAATCGTTTCGGCACAGGTTTTTACTGGAAGCAGAATACCGTTCCTATTATGTAGACTACCTATTAAGATCTATTGCCGGAAAGAGCTTTTGGAGCGAATGCAGATGTCATGCAAATGGAAAACCGGATTGTTTCGTAGACAATGTTTTTGAATTTCAGGGCAGGCACTATTTACTTGAAGTGAAGCTGAATATAAACGTCGAAAGGAATCTAACTAAACAGTTACGGCAGTATGTCGGCGCAGAATATATTTTATTAGGCAGTGGTCTAAAAACAAGGATCGATAGCTTTGAACATACATATATGTATGTAATCGACACAAATTCACTTTATTGCTACGAAGCAGAAAATGATTGCTTGATTGAGCTGATACAGCTTGATAAAGTGGTAGCTGTGAAACAAATCACGGATATACTTTCAAACGTGTCTCGCGGCAGGTAAAGGTGCAAAAAAAAGCCGCAACTAAGAACGGTAGCGTTAAAACTATGACATTTTCGCTTCTTCTCGGAAAGCCCTACTTATACCGACACGTCAAGATAGCATCGGCACAATGATTTGCTGCCGATGCTTTTTTACGCAGTTGCACTTGGTTGAGTTTATCGCAGCTATTCAACAATGCTTACAACAACGGCGGTGCGGTCGTCCATATAGCCTTCGGGCTTTAGATGAGCCATGGATTGGGAGATGAAAGTATCGGCATCCATGGCGGCTATGGCTTCGGCGGACAATGACGCAAGGAACGGGTCGATCCCGTCCGTACATAAAAGAACCGTGTCGCCTGCCGATAGCGGAAGCTCGCCCACGCGCAGAAATTCCGCGGCGGACGGCATACCGTTCCATACGCCGTAGCCACAGGGATGGGTAGGATTGTTGCATATTTCCGTTCGTATCTCGTTGGATGTAAATTCCTTGCGGCGGCGATGCACCTCTGCGGTTTGGGGCGCAGTAAAATATGACAGCGTTCCGTTTGAAAGCAATATGCCGTTGGAATCGCCTATATATGCGTAATATAGCTTGCCTGCGGAGAAAAGCGCAAGCACGCCCACCGTGCCCGGAAGGAAGGCGGAGGGAAAGCCCGCGTTGGCGGCGGCAACGGCTCCGTTACCCGCATATGCTGCCGCTTTAAGGCGGTCTATCGGCGCTGCGTCGCTTTTTTTCAAAAGTACGGCCTGTGCTGCATCGGCAAAGGCATTGCAGGCGCGGCAGGCGGGGCTGGGATTGGGGTATATGCCGTTTTCCCTATCGCGGCTCACGCCGTCAAGTATCATGGCGAAGCCTAAGGCCTCGTCGAAGAAAAAATAATCCTCGTTGGGCTTATCCGCATAGCGGGTATTTTTTGCTGTGGCGCCTTTCATGACTAAACGCATAGGCAAGCTCCTTTGCTGATTGTGTGTTTTTATCTCGCGGGTGTGG
>CABSAH010000005.1 GCA_902475645.1 uncultured Christensenellaceae bacterium
GCTGTGGAGGCGCTGATAGGCGCTTTGTACATTGACGGCGGCATGGATACGGCAAGAAGCTTTATAATGAGCTTTATAGGCACGGCGGTGCAGAGCGCCGTAAGCGGCGGGCCGCATAAGGATTACAAAACCATGCTTCAGGAATATGTACAAAAGCGGCACATGGGTCAGATAGCGTATGTGCTTACGGGCAGCAGCGGGCCGGATCATAACAAGAAGTTTGAAATGGATGTTACCGTTGCGGGTGCGGTTGCAGGCAGCGGAGAAGGCAAAACCAAGCAGGAGGCCGGCCAGCACGCGGCAAAGGCTGCGCTTGAAGATATGGGCATTATACCGCGGCCCGAAAGGAACGAAGATTGAGGCTGACCAAATTGGAAATGTACGGGTTCAAATCGTTTGCCCGTAAAACCGAAATTGTGTTTGACGATGGTATAACGGCCATAATCGGCCCCAACGGCAGCGGCAAAAGCAATATTGCGGACGCCGTGCGCTGGGTTTTGGGCGAGCAGAGCGCAAAGGCCCTGCGCGGCGAAAAGATGGAGGACGTTATATTCAACGGCACCGAAGCGAAAAAGCCGCTTTCATACGGCGAGGTTTCGTTAACGTTCGATAACAGCGACCGTGAATTGGCAACGGATTTCAACGAGGTATGCGTTACGCGCCGCATATACAGAAGCGGCGAAAGCGAATACTTTATTAACCGTTCCTCCTGCCGCAGGAAGGATATTGCCGAGCTTTTCCGCGACACGGGCGTTGGCCGCGAGGGGTATTCAATAATAGGCCAGGGCCGCGTGGAACAGATACTTTCGGCAAAATCGGCGGATAGGCGCAGCGCATTTGAAGAGGCTGCGGGCGTTATGAAGTTCCGCGTGCGCAAGGAAGAGGCCGCGCGAAAGCTTGATAATACAAAGCTGAACATGGACAGGCTCAACGACATAATAAAAGAGCTTGAAGAACGTGTAGGCCCGCTTGAGGAGCAAAGCGCGGCGGCGAGGGAATACCTTAAGCTGCGCGATGAATTGAAGGAATTAGAGATAAACGTATTCCTCTATCAATACGATAAGCTTAACGAACGCATAAATACGTTAAAGGCCGCAATAGAAGCCACAAAGGAAGAGATAAAGCAAAAAGAGGAAATAGAGGCCGCCATAGCCGCCAACTGTGCGCAGGAGGAAGGACTTGAACGCGCGCTAAACACGTCCGTAAGTCAGGTGCAGGCAGAGCTGCTTAAAATGACAACGGGCGTTGAGGGTCATGCGGGCGAATCAAAGGTGCTGAGCGAACGCATGGAAGCCTTTATGCGCGAAAAGGAGCAGCGGCAAGGCCAGCTTGACAATAACGAAAAAAGATACGACGAGCTGATAAGGCAAATTGAAGAAAGCCGAAGAAAAGCGGACGAAAGCGAAGCGGAGCTTAGCGCAAAGCGCGCCGAAGCCGCCGATGCCGCGGAGGAGCTGAACGGGCTCAGCGCGCAGGCGGAGCAGAAGGAAGAAAGCTTAGAGGAGCAGAAGGCCGCGCTTATAGACGCCATGAACCGCATTGCGGACGCAAGGATACTTATATCCCGCTTTGAAGCAATGCGCCAAAGCCTTGTGGCTCAGGCGGAAAACATGGCTCGAAACAGGGAACGTGCCGAAGAAAAGCAGAACGAGCTTAAAGAGGAATGCGCGCAGGCGGAAGCGGAGCACAACAAACTGCTTGCGGAAAAAGAAGAGCGCAAGAGGCAGCGCGAGGCCGCGATACAAAGGCTGAACAACATAAACCAAAGCCTTAAACAGGCGCGTGAGGATGCGCACAGGGCGGAACAGCAGAGCGAAGCGGGCAAATCCCGCCTGAAGGTGCTGGAGGAAATGAAGCGCGCGCATGAAGGCTATTATGCAAGCGTAAAAAACCTATTGCGGGACAGCGAACGGGATACGGCATTAAAGCGCAGGATAGAAGGCGTTGTTGCGGAGCTGATAAGCGTGCCGGGCGAATATGAAACGGCAATAGAGATGAGCCTTGGGCCGGCGCTTCAAAACATAGTAACGCCGGATGAAAACGACGCCAAGGCCGTTATAGAGCACCTTAGGCGCAATGGCTACGGCAGGGCCACGTTTTTGCCCGTTTCTGCAATGCGTTCAAGGATGCTTGACCGCAGGGAGCTTGATTGCTGCCGCGTGAACGGCTTCATAGGCGTTGCAAGCGAGCTTGTAAGCTTTGATGAAAAATACAGGGGCATAATAGAAAACCTTCTCGGAAGAACCGTTATAGTCAGCGACCTTGACGCGGCAATAGCCATAAACCGTCAGGCGCGGGCGTCGTTCAGAATAGCTACGCTGAAGGGCGATATTGTGAACCCCGGCGGGTCTATGACGGGCGGCAGCGTGCAGAAGCGCGAATTCAGCATAATAGGCCGCGAACGCGAAATAGAGGAGCTTACAAGGCGCACCGCCGCGCTTGATAGGGAAAAGGCGGAGCGGGAAGCGGAATACGCGCGGCTGGAAGCTTCGCTTTCCGGTGCGCAGGAAGCATTGGAGGAAGCGGGGGATGCGCTGCACGAAAAGGAGCTTGAAATAGCCACCCATGCCGAGAAGCTGGACATAATTGAAAAATATCTTGCCGAGGCGGAAGAAGCGCTTTCCGCCGCTGAGGAAGGCGAAAGCCAGATAAACGACGATATTGACGGCATAGACGCGCGTTATAAGGCGGCGACTGAGGATAGATCCATGCTGGAGCAGAGCAATACCGCAACGCAGGCGGATATACGCGCCGCGCAGCAGGAGCTTGCGTCGCTCAAGGCAAAGCTGTCCGAATGTACCGAAAGGGACGCGCAATGCCGCATAGCATTGGCAAGGAGCGAAAAGGAGGCCGCCGCGCTTAAAACGGAGCATGAAAGGCTTTCTAAAGAAGAAAAGGAGCTTGCCGCGGCAATAGAGGAGGATAGGCGCGTTGTATCCGGCTTTGCGGGCAGGTTTATGGAGCTGAGCGCAAAGCTTAAGGAGATAGAGGGCAGCATAAGCGAAGAACGCCAAGAGGTGGACAGGCTGACGGACAGGCTGCACGCAATGGAAGAAGAACGCGCACAAAGGCTGAATACGATAGACGAACTGCGGCAGCGGCGCGAAAGCGTGGCGGAGGAAGCCAAGGAGCTTGGCGACAGGCTGCACAGAAACGAGCTTGGCCTGAACAGGGCGGAAATAGAGCTTAAATCCTCGCAGGATAAAATATGGGAGGATTATGAGCTGACTTACGATAATGCCCTGCCGTACAGGCGGCAGATAGCGGTCACGGCGTCGCACATACGCATAGACGAATTGAGAAAGGCCATACGCGCGCTGGGCGACGTTAACATAAGCGCCATAGACGATTATAAGAGCGTTAAGGAACGCTATGACGAAATGAGCGCGCAGTATGCCGACCTTGTTGCGGCAAAGGCTGATTTGAGCAGGCTTATAGACGAGCTGACGCGGACCATGGAAAACGAATTCCGCAGGCAGTTTGAAAAGATACAGCAGAACTTTTCCGCAACGTTTGCGGAGCTGTTCGGCGGGGGCAAGGCGGAATTGGTGCTTGGCGACAAGAATGACATACTCAACTGCAATATAGATATTATCGCCCAGCCGCCGGGAAAGAAGCTGCAGCTATTGAGCCTGCTTTCGGGCGGCGAAAGGGCGTTGACGGCCATTGCGCTGCTGTTTGCAATATTAAAGCTTAAGCCTACGGCATTCTGCATACTGGATGAAATAGAATCCGCGCTTGACGAGGTTAACGTAAGCACGGTTGCGCAGTATGTGCAGCGGTATTCAAGCGATACGCAGTTTATTATGATAACCCATCGCAAGGGCAGCATGGAGGTTTGCAACGCGCTTTACGGCGTGGCTATGGAGGAACGGGGCATCTCCAAGGTGGTGTCCGCAAGGTTCAACGGATAAGGAGGAAGCATGGAAAAGAAAACGGGCTTTTTTGAAAAGCTGAAAAAGAGCCTTAGCAAGGCCGGAAACGGCATGCTCGGCGCAATATTTGCGGGCGGGGAGCGCGTGAATAACGAATTTTATGAAGAACTGGAAGAGGCTATGATAGTTGCCGATATGGGCATGAATACCGCCGAAAGGCTTATAGATGCGCTTAGGGACAGCCTTGATGAAAAGGATATAAAGAATCGCACCGAAGCGCGGCAGGAGCTTAGGCGCATAGTTGCGGACGAAATGCGGGCGGAGGGCGAATTTGCCGCGGATAAGGGGCCGGCGGTGCTGCTGATAGTGGGCGTTAACGGCGTTGGCAAAACAACGTCGATAGGCAAGCTTGCGGCATACTATGTATCCAAGGGCAGGCAGCCCATGATGGCGGCGGCGGATACATTCCGCGCGGCGGCGGCGGAGCAGCTTACCGTTTGGGCGGAGCGCAGCGGCGTGCAGATAGTTAAGCACGGCGAAGGCGCCGACCCTGCGGCAGTGGTATTCGATGCGGCGGCAAGCTTCAAGGCGCGCAGGCGCGATATATTGCTATGCGATACTGCGGGCAGGCTGCATAACAAGAAAAACCTGATGAACGAGCTTGAAAAGATACGCCGCGTGCTTGATAGGGAATTGCCGGGCGTGCCTGTGGAAGCGCTGCTGGTGCTGGACGCCACAACCGGGCAGAACGCCATAATTCAGGCGAGGGCATTCGGCGAAAGCACGGGACTTACGGGCGTTATAATAACCAAGCTTGACGGTACAGCCAAGGGCGGCATGGCCGTTGCCATAAAGAACGAATTGGGCTTGCCGGTTCGCTTCATAGGCGTAGGCGAGGGCATAGACGATTTAAGGCCGTTTGATGCAGATGCGTTTGCCGAGGCACTGATATAGCATGAAGCTGATATTCAAGCAGCGCCTTTTCTCCTGGTTCGACAGCTATGATATATACTATGAATCGGGCGAAACGGCATACGAGGTAAGGGGACAGCTTTCGTGGGGACATTGCCTGAAAATATTCGATCCGTTCGGCAACGATGTGGGCATGGTGAAGGAAAGGGTATTCACGTTCCTGCCTGCGTTTGAGCTGTATGCGGGGAATACTTTTGTAGGCAGCATACGCAAGGAATTTTCGTTCTTTAAGCCAAGGTATAATATAGACTTCAACGGCTGGCATGTTGAGGGGAATTTCCTTGAATGGGACTATACGATTGTTGATGCATACGGCAGCACGGTTGCAACCGTATCAAAGGAGCTGCTGAACTGGACGGACACATATGTGCTAAATATTGCCGCTGCAAAGGATGCGCTCTATGTTCTTATGTTCGTGCTGGCGATAGACGCCGAAAAGTGTTCGCGCAACTAAAAATGCAATGCGGAGATGCAGGCAAAAAAAGCTTGACATCTCCTTTTTATTTGTTATAATAGCAAAGGTGTAAAGCTTAAAGCCTTTACAGGAGGTCGAAAGCATGGATAAGCGGCTCAGGCTCGGGCTTTTGCTGGATTGGTACGGCGCGCTGCTTACGGATAGGCAGCGGGCAACGCTTGAACAAAGCCTTAACGAGGATTGCTCGCTTGCCGAAATTGCCGAAAGGGAAGGCGTCTCCCGCCAGGCCGTGCGGGACGCGATACTGCGCGGCGAAGATCAGCTTGAGCAATACGAAGCAAAGCTTGGCTTCCTTGCAAGGGACATGGCGCTGATAGCGGGCATAAACAAAATGCGGCAGTCGGCGGCGGATAAAGAAACGCGGAAGGGCTTGGACGCCCTTATTGAAAGGATAGAGGGAAACAATGGCATTTGAAGGGCTTTCCTCAAAACTGCAAAACGTTTTCAAAAAGCTTGGCGGCAAGGGTAAGCTGAGCGAAAAAGAGGTGCGCGAGGCCATGCGCGAGGTTAAGCTTGCGCTGCTGGAGGCGGACGTTAACTTTGCCGTTGTAAAGAATTTTGTTAACAAGGTTACCGAAAGGGCAGTCGGGGCGGAGGTGCTTGAAAGCCTTACGCCTGCCCAGCAGGTGATTAAAATAGTAAACGAAGAGCTTACCGCGCTTATGGGCGGAACGGGCTCAAAGATAGAGTTCGGCTCAAAAAGCCCCAGCGTTATTCTGCTTGCGGGTCTTCAGGGCGCGGGTAAAACCACCATGGCGGGCAAGCTTGCAATGTATCTTTCCAAGCAATACGGAAAATCCCCCATGCTTGTGGCGTGCGATATATACCGCCCCGCGGCAATAGATCAGCTAAAGGTAGTGGGCGGCAAGGTAGGCGTTCCCGTATTTGAACGCGGGCAGGCAGACCCCGTTGAAACGGCAAAGCTTGGCGTTGAGGAAGCGCAAAGGCAGCTTAAGGACCTTGTTATAATCGATACCGCGGGCCGTCTGCATATAGACGAAGGCATGATGGACGAGATTGCCGCCATAAGGAATGCCGTGCAGCCGGCGGAGATACTGCTCACCATCGATGCAATGACCGGTCAGGACGCGGTGAACGTTGCAAAGGCATTCAACGAAAAGCTGGAGCTTACAGGCGTTATAGTAACAAAGCTTGACGGCGACACAAGGGGCGGCGCGGCGCTTAGCGTAAAGGCCGTTACGGGCAAGCCCATAAAGTTCTCCGGCACGGGCGAAAAGCTTACGGATATAGAGCCGTTCCATCCGGACAGGATGGCAAGCCGCATTTTGGGAATGGGCGATATGCTCACCCTTATAGAAAAGGCGCAGACCGCCTTTGACGAAAAAAAGGCGGTTGAGCTTGAAGCGAAGCTGAGGAACGACGAGTTCACGCTGGAGGATTTTTTAGACCAGTTTGAGCAGATGAAGAGCATGGGCTCCATGCAGGATTTGATGGGCATGATACCCGGCATGGATGCTGCAAAGCTCGGAAATTTGGAAATAGACGAAAAGCAGGTTGCGCGCACGCAGGCGATAATAAAAAGCATGACGCCCAAGGAGCGCAGGAAGCCGGACATATTGAACGCCAGCCGCAGGCGCAGGATAGCGCGCGGCAGCGGCACCACCATTCAGGAGGTCAATCGGCTTATAAACCAGTTTGAAGCCACGCGGAAGATGATGCGCCAATTTACCGGAAAGGGTAAAAAGGGCGGCAAGAAGGGCAAGCACCGCTTCCCGTTCGGCTTTTAGAACAGCGAACGATTACGGTAAAGCCGTTTTCGATATAAAAAGTGTAAACAACATATATTTTAGGAGGACACTACAATGCTTAAAATCAGACTTCGCCGCATGGGCGCCAAGAAGGCTCCTTTCTACCGTATAGTGGTTGCGGACAGCCGCGCTCCCCGCGACGGCGCTTTCGTTGAGGAAATCGGTTACTACAATCCCCTGACCGATCCCGCCGAGATAAAGGTTGACAACGAAAAGGCTCAGCAGTGGATAAAGAACGGCGCACAGCCCACCGATACCGTACGCGGCCTGCTCAAAAAGAGCGGAGCGATACAGTGACGGAGGAAGCGAACGGGAGGCAGTCCATGTCAGAACTGGTAAAGTTTATAGCGATGAGCTTAGTGGACAAGCCTGACGAGGTCAAGGTTGAAGAAAAAGAAGGCGACAAGGCTACCGTAATAGAGCTTAGCGTCGCCGCAGAGGATATGGGCAAGGTGATAGGCAAACAGGGCCGCATAGCCCAGGCTATCCGCTGCGTGGTCAAGGCCGCCTCTGTCAAGGAAAACAAAAAATACATCGTAGAGATAGTCTAATATGGCTGCGCTGTGCGAATTTTTCAGAATAGGCCGCATTGTGCGGCCTCACGGCGTTCATGGGGCGGTAAAGCTTGAACCGCTTTCGGATTCGCTGGCGCGCTATAAGGGGCTGAAGGAAGCCTTTATAGAGCGCAACGGCATAAGGGAGCCAATAAGCATATCCGACGTCGGCGTTAAGGAGGACGCGGTATATATGAGCATATCGTGCAGCTCCTCGCGCGACGATGCGGAGGCCATGCGCGGCGCATATATATGCGTGGACAGGGCGCATGCCATGAAGCTGCCCAAGGATACCTACTTTGTGGAGGATCTTATAGGCTGCAATGTGAGCGACGATTCAGGGCGCGAGCTTGGCACGCTTACAAACGTGCTTGAAACGGGCGCGAACGACGTGTATGAAATATCGGGCAAAAGGAAGCTGCTTCTGCCCGCGCTTAAACGCGCCATAATTTTAACGGATATTGAAAACCGGCGCATGGTACTCAATGCCAAGGTGCTTGAGGAGGTTGGCCTGTTTGAGGATTGACATACTTACAACCTTTACCGAAATGTTTCCGCCCGTACTTGGCGCAAGCATACTCGGCAGGGCTGCACAGAAAGGCATACTCGAATTCAACCTGTGCGATATACGGCAGTATTCCGAAAACAAGCACCATAATACCGATGATTATCCATTCGGCGGCGGCGCGGGCATGGTAATGCTTGCTCAGCCCATCTATTCATGCCTTGATGCCGTGGACCCCGAACACAGGGCAAGGAGGATATTGCTTTCCCCGCGCGGAAGAACGCTTTCGCCCAAGATTGCAAGGGAGCTTTCAAGGGAGGAGCATCTGCTGTTCCTGTGCGGGCATTATGAGGGCATTGACGAGCGCGTAACATACGCCATGGATGAGGAGCTTTCCATAGGGGACTATGTGCTTACGGGCGGCGAGCTTGCCGCAATGGTGGCGATAGACTGCATCGCCCGCTTTATTCCCGGCGTACTCGGCAGCAGTGAATCGGCTGAAACGGAATCGTTTTCCGACGGACTTTTGGAATACCCGCAGTACACCCGTCCGGCGGAGTTCAGGGGCATGAAGGTGCCGGAGGTTTTGCTGAACGGAAATCATGCGCTGATAGAGCGCTGGCGGCGGGAAAGAGCCATTGAGCTTACGCTTTCGCGCAGGCCGGAGCTGATGGAGCGCGTTGAGCTGAATAAAAAGGACGCAGCTTTTATCCAATCCTTAAATAAGGATGAAAAAGCAAGATAAACGGGCAAAAAATGGCTTGCATTGAATGTGCGGCTGTGTTATAATGCCCTTTGTGACAAACGGGCGGTCCAATGTGGGCAAAAAGGCCTATACGAACGTCTAAGGAAGGAGAAACAAAAAAATGGCAGACATCATCAGGGAACTTGAAAAGGAGCAGCTTCGTACAGACCTGCCCAAGCTGGAAGTGGGCGATACCGTCCGCGTATTCGTAAAGGTCATAGAAGGCTCCCGCGAGAGGCTTCAGAACTTCGAAGGCGTCGTTATTAAGATTCAGGGCGGCGGCATTCGCAAGTCCTTCACCGTCCGCAGGATATCCTACGGTATCGGCGTAGAGAGGACCTTCCCCTACAACAGCCCCCGCATCGGCCGCATCGAAGTGCTGCGCCATGGTCAGGTTCGCCGCGCCAAGCTGTTCTATCTGCGCAATCGCGTAGGTAAGGCTGCCAAGGTCGTCGAGCGTATAGACGAAAAATAAGTTACCTAAACGGTCTAACCAAGCCCCCAAGGTCTTATGTCCCTGGGGGCTTAATTATAACAGGAGATATTTTTTATGCAGATACAGTGGTATCCCGGGCATATGGCCAAGGCGCGGCGTATGCTGGAAGAAAACCTTAAGCTGATAGATGTTGTTGTGGAGCTGGTGGACGCGCGCGCGCCGCTTGCTACGCGCAATCCGGATTTTGATGCGCTGTTTTCGCAGAAAAGCAGGGTGATTTTGCTTAATAAAAGCGACCTTGCCTCGGCGGAGCAGACTAAAAAATGGATAGAATACTATAAGGCGCAAGGCATAAACGCAATTGCTTTCGTTTCCACATCAAGCGCAAAGCGCAAGGCGGCCGTTTCGCTCATAGAAGCCGCGGCTGCCGATAAGGTGGCAAAGATGAAGGAGAAGGGCGTTATAAAAACCGTGCGCGCCATGGTGGTGGGCATACCAAACGTTGGCAAATCCACGTTTATAAACCGCATTGCGGGCGAAACAAAGGCCAAGGTGGGGGATAAGCCGGGCGTTACAAAGGGCAAGCAGTGGGTAAAGGTATCGGCCTATCTTGAATTGATGGATACGCCGGGTCTGCTTTGGCCAAAGCTTGAAAACGAGGCGCTTGCCAAGCACCTTGCCTACATAGGCTCCATAAACGACGATATTATGGATGCGGAACGGCTTGCAGCGAATTTGCTTTGCGAGCTTATGGCAATATGCCCCGATGCATTGAAGGAGCGCTATAAAAAGATTGAGGACGGCATGGCCGCGCATGAGCTGCTTGAAGCCGTTGCGCGCTCGCGCGGGTTTATATTGCAGGGCGGCGTAATGGATACGGAGCGTGCGGCGCGTATAGCGCTGGATGAATTCCGCGCGGGCAGGATAGCCAAAGTAACGCTTGAATCGCCGGACAGGGAGTATTGATGGGGGAATGTTTATATGGCGCGCATAAACGAGCAGGAAAGGCTGATTGAGCTTACAAAACGCGAAAGGGAATTCTGGGATAACGGAATATACCCTGCCGGCATGGACGAGGTTGGCCGCGGGCCGCTTGCGGGGCCGGTGGTAACATGCTGCGTTATTCTGCCGCGCGAGCCGCTTATAGAATACATAAATGATTCCAAAAAGGTAACGGAAAAGAGGCGCATCATGCTTGCGCCCATAATAGAAGCGCAGGCCGTGGCAATAGGCTACGGCTGCTGCACGAACGCGGAAATAGACGCGCTGAATATACTGAATGCCACCAAAAAGGCATTTAGGCAGGCGTATTTTGCCATGGAGCATAATTGCAGCGATGTGCTTATTGACGCGGTTACGGGGCTTGACATACCTGCAAGGCAACATTCCATAATTCATGGCGATGCGCTTAGCTATCTTATAGGCGCGGCAAGCATTGCGGCAAAGGTGAAAAGGGATTCGTATATGTGCAAAATAGCTGAAAAGTATCCCGAATACGGCTTTGAGCGGAACAAGGGCTACGGCACGGCGGAGCATATTGCCGCGCTAAAAAAATACGGCCCGTGTCCCATACACCGCATGAGCTTTATAGGCAAAATAATGGGAGAAAAGCAATGAATAACATAGAGCGCGGCAAGCGGGGCGAATATGCCGCGCTTGAATATTTGCTTAAAAAGGGATATGTTTACCGCGACCGCAATTTCAGGGCGGAAAAATGCGAAATAGATATTATAGTCATGGACGGGGATACGCTCGTATTCGTGGAGGTTAAGGCGCGCCGCGGGAGCGGATACGGCAAGGGGCGCGAAGCCGTAACGGGTACTAAGCAGCGCAACATAATAAAAGCCGCGCAGGTATACGCCGTGAACACCGGAATGACCGAAAGCTTTATACGTTTTGACGTGGTAGAGGTTGACCTCGACACCATGGACGTGGCGCATATCATAGACGCTTTTCGATTGAACTGAGCCAACATATTATAAAATTTTGATATTGTATGTCTGTATGAGCCAAAATGTGGTATCCTATATCCATACCATCAGTTGGCAAGGACACACAAGGCTTTGTGAGTAAAACAGCACGGCATAGCCGTGGCGTCCGCCTTGCCCTGCCATACCAAGGTATATTGAAGCAGTATGCCTGCTTAAAGCTTTTGCGGAGTATTATATGAAAAAGAGATTATTTGCATTTATTCTGGTATTATTTGCGCTTGCGCTGCCCGCGCTCGGCATGGCCGAGGGCGAAAATATGCTTTCCGGCGGCTTTGAGGCGGAGGAGCAATGGCACGCTCAGGCCTGGTATGCGGGCGATGCTTACGGCGCAACAGAAAACCAAGGCGGCGTTGTATACATAAGCGCGGCAGGGGGTGAAGGCAACGATATTCGCCTTTGCAGGACCATAAGCGTTGATGAAAGCAGCTATTACAGAATTAGCTGCACCGTTAAGACGGAGGGCGTGAACGGCGGAGCGGGCGCGAATATATCAATAGAAGGTTCGCTTGCCGCAAGCGACGGTGTGTACGGCAGCGCGGATTGGCAGGAGATAGAGCTTATTGGCAAAACGGCAAATAACCAAACCGAGCTGACCGTATGCGTGCGCGTGGGCGGCTACGGCGCGCTTTCAAGCGGGGAGGCATGGTTTAAGGACATAAGCATGGAAAAGCTTGCATCCTATTCCGGCGCCGCCGTCGATTTTTCAATGGCCTCCGTGGGCGCGGCGGATAAAGCCAAAGAAACGGACGACCCGACGGAGGGTGATTTCCCGGAAAGCGGGCGCGTGATGCTTGCCGTGCTTGTAACGACGCTGTTGGGGGCGATAGTATACGGCAGGTTCATAGAAACAAAGCAGCTTACGATAGAAGCGGAGCAGAGGGGAGAAGGCATAAGGCTTGCCGTAATACTCGCGCTTGCTTTTATAATGCGCGTTATATGCTCGCTTGTGCTGTACGGCCACCCAACGGATATAAACTGCTTTATGGCGTGGGGGTATCATCTTAGCGAAGGCGGCCTTGCCGAATTCTATAATTCGGGAATGTTTGCCGATTATCCGCCGGGATATATGTATGTGTTGTATATAACCTCAAGCATAGCAAAGCTGCTTGGCCTAAGCTATGGTTCCGACGCATATGCGCTCATAACCAAAATGCCCGGCATAATGGCGGATATTATTTCGGCATATGTAGTATACAGGCTGACAAAAAAGCTTGCCGCGCGCGGCTGCAAGGATGCTTCGCGCTGGGGCAGGCTGCCGCTGGTGCTTGCGGCGGCAGTGGCCATAAACCCGCTGTACGCATTTTTGAGTGGCGGCTGGGGGCAGATAGACCAAGTATTGGCGCTTATGCTGCTTTTGACAATATGGCTGTTTGATGAAAAAAAAGAAATACTTGCGGGCGTGGCATACGGCGTTGCCATAATGACAAAGCCACAGGCGCTGATGATAGGGCCTTTGCTGGCCGCGGCGTATTTCTGCCGCATATATGATGAAAAGGGACGCAGGGCAAAGCAGGCCGCAAAGACCGCCGCCGCAGTAATGGGCGCGATAGCCATGCTTTTCATACTCGCGTGGCCGTTTAAGGGAAATCAGCCGCCCCTATGGTTTTTGGATAAGCTTATAGGCACGGCCACAAGCTATAATTACGGCAGCGTGGAGGCGTTCAACTTAATGGCGCTGCTTGGCGGCAACTGGAAAAGCGCAGACAGCAATCTGTTCATATTAACCTATGCGCAGCTTGGCACGGTGCTTATGGTGCTGTGCATTGCTGCAAGCATATTGATGTATATAAAGGGGCGCGGCAAAAACCGCGGCTGTTTGGCGCTTACCGCGGGCTATATGATAACTGCTCTGTTTGAGCTTGGGCATTATATGCACGAAAGATACGTTGTTCCCGCCCTGCTGCTCATATTGGTTGCGTTTATTTATTATAGGGACAGGCGGCTGTTCGTGTCCTTCGCGTGGCTGAGCGTTGCGGCGCTTTACAATGCGTGCTATGCGCTGATAATAGTTGGCAACCAAAGCTGGCGCACGGATTATTATACCGCGCTCATGGCGGCGGGCTGCATAATAAATCTTGCGGGGTTTGTATATCTTAGCATTGCGTGCTTTGATATTGTGTTCCGCGGCAGGATACGCCCGGCGTTTGCCGAAAAGAAGGCGGAAAGGGAAGAAATAACGGCATTGCCTAAGCCCGTTGATACAAAGCTTAATTATAATAGGCGGGACAGGATATTCGTTGTTGCGCTTACGGTGATATACGGCATAATCGCGCTTATAAACCTTGGCACAACCGTTGCGCCTGAAAATTATTGGACGGGCAAAAGCGGGGATACGGTTGAAATAACGCTTGAAGATAACGCGGGCATTGACGATATATGGGTATACGGCGGGCTGTATACCGGCAGCATAACAATAGCTGACGATGAGGGCAACAGCATAGCCTATGATGAAATAAACGGCGATATGTTCCGCTGGAAAAGCATCGGCGGCGGCTTGAAGGGAAAGCATCTGACGCTAAATGTTATAAGCGGCGCGGTTTGGTTCAATGAAATAGCCCTGCTTGATGATGAAAGGAACGTTATTGCGGCGTATGCCGAAGGCGACGCGCAGGCGTTGTTCGATGAAGCGGCTACCGTACCCGAAAACAGAACATATATGTACGGCATGTATTTTGACGAGCTTTATCATGCGCGCACGGCATACGAGCATCTTCACGGCATAAAGCCGTATGAAAATTCGCATCCGCCGCTCGGCAAAATATTTATAATGCTTGGCATAGCGGTGTTCGGCATGAACGCCTTCGGCTGGCGTATTGCGGGCGCGCTGTTCGGCATAGGCATGGTTCCCATAATGTATGCGTTTGCAAAGCGGCTGTTTGGGAAAAGCGAATATGCGCTGCTTGCGGCGGGCCTGTTCGCGTTCGATTTTATGCATTATACGCAAACGCGCATAGCCACAATAGATGGTTACGGCGTGTTCTTCATAATATTGATGTATTATTATATGTATCAGTATTATTGCATGAATTTTTACAGCGACGGATTGAAAAAAACGCTTAAGCCGCTGTTCCTTGCGGGGCTGTTCTTCGGCCTTGGCGCGGCGAGCAAATGGATAGATATATACGCGGGCGCGGGGCTTGCGGTGCTGCTTCTTTTGTCGCTTATAGCGCGCTATAAGGAGTATGCGGCCTTTAGGAACAGCGAGGATGAGGCATTGCGCAGCGCCGTTGCGCCATTCTGGAAAAATACAATAAAAACGCTCCTTTGGTGCTGCATATTCTATATTGCCATACCCGTGGCGATATACCTTGCGTCCTATATCCCGTATGTTCTGAGCGAGGATCATTATAATCTTAAAGGCATATGGGGCGTGCAGAAATTTATGCTCAGCTATCATGGCGGGCTGAAGGCCACGCATCCGTATCAGTCGCCGTGGTGGCAATGGCCGCTTATAATACGGCCCATGTGGTATTATGTAACCTATGATGTAAGCGAAGGCTATGTCGGCACCATATCGGCAATGGGCAACCCCGCCGTGTGGTGGATATGCCTTGTTGTAAGCGTTATGGTTATCGGCAGGATAATACGCGGCAGGGTGAAGGCTGATAAGCTATGGACGGTGCTGCTCATTGGCCTTGCGGCCGAATACATACCGTGGGTATTGGTTCCGCGCTGCACGTTTATATATCATTACTTTGCGTCCGTGCCGTTCATAATACTCATATCGGTGCGCGCATTGATGCAGAAGGAGCAGCTTGACGGGCGGTATAAATGCGTAAAGTGGATATGGCTCGGCGTAGCGGTTGCATTGTTTGCGCTGTTTTATCCTGCAATTACGGGCGTTGTATGCTCACGCGGATACATAAAGCTGCTTGAATGGCTGCCAAGCTGGACATTTTTGGGATATTAAGGCATAATAGCGTCAGCAGGCACGCACGGCACTTCAAGGCGTGCCGCTTACGGTAAAGAGGAGTTTTAATGCAGAACACAAAAAAAGAAGCTAAAAAAACGGTAGGCCAGTTTTTGAAGTTTACCGCGGTGGGCGTAGGCAATACGCTGGTGGATTTTGTAATATTCGGGCTGCTGACCCATGCGGGCATGAACTATATGCTCTCCCAGGTGATTTCATTCAGCGCGGGCATATTGAACAGCTATATTTGGAATTCCAAATGGACGTTTAAGAAGGAAGGCGACAATAGCTTCAAAACCGTTGCGCTGTTCGTATTGGCAAACGTGCTGTCGCTCGGCGTGTCGCTTGGGGTGCTGTGGGTATGCAAAAACCCGCTCGGCATGAATCAGGATGTTGCCGTAAATATTTTCGGCAAGGCCGTAAGCATATCAAGCGACATTATTTGCAAAATACCCGCCTTGGTGCTTTCCGCGCTTACGAATTTTGTGCTGACGAAGCTTATTGTATTCAACAAGGAAACGCAGCCCGAGGGAAACGGCAGCGAAACATAAATACTACGCACGGCGGGAGGGACAGACCTATGCTTTCAAGGACAAAAAGCTATGGACTTATCGGACTTAGCGGATACTCCGTAACGGTAGAAATAGACGTATCCGGCGGAATGCCCGCCTACGAAACCGTGGGGCTGCCGGACGCCGCCGTGCGCGAATCGAAGGAGCGCGTGCGCGCAGCCATAAAGAACAGCGGCTTCACATACCCGATAGGCCGCATAACCGTAAACCTTGCGCCGGCGGATACGCGCAAGGAAGGCTCGTTTTACGATCTTCCCATAGCAATAGGCCTGCTTGCCGCAACGGGGCAGATAGACCCGCAGCGCGCGGATGAATTCATGTTTCTGGGCGAGCTTGCATTGGATGGCACGGTGCGCAGCATTCCGGGCGTGCTGCCAATGGTAATAGGCGCATATAAGGACGGCATAACAAAGGCGTTTCTGCCGGAGGAAAATGCAGCCGAAGCATCGTATGTTGAAGGGGTAAAAATTGTCGCGGCGCATGATTTGAAGGGCGTTGCGGATGCAATAATGGGCCGCACGCAGCCGAATATATACCTGCCGCAGCATTGGAACAGAGAAAACATAACCTATGCGCAGGACTTTATGGACATACGCGGGCAGCAGGGCGCCAAGCGCGCGGCGGAAATTGCCGTTGCGGGCGGGCATAATCTGCTGCTTGTAGGCACTCCCGGCTCCGGCAAAACAATGCTTGCGCGAAGCATACCGTCCATTCTTCCCGAGCTCACGTTTGAAGAAGCGCTTGAAATAACCAAAATACATTCCGTTACGGGCGCAATGAAGGGCAAAAACGGAATTGTTAACGAGCGTCCGTTCCGTGCGCCGCACCATACGGCGTCGTCGGCGTCGCTCATAGGCGGCGGCACGCGCGCAATGCCGGGCGAAATAAGCCTTGCCCATTACGGGGTGCTGTTTCTTGACGAATTTCCCGAATTCAGGAAGGATACGCTGGAGGCTCTGCGCCAGCCGCTTGAGGACGGCTTTGTAACAATAACGCGCGCATCGGCACGCAGCACATATCCTGCGCAGTTTATGCTGATTGCCGCCATGAACCCATGCCCCTGCGGAAATTACGGATCGCGCATAACGCCGTGCCGCTGCACCGCGCAGCAGATACAGCGCTACCGCAACCGCGTAAGCGGCCCTATGCTCGATCGTATCGACTTGCACGTTGAAATGGGCGAGGTTGGCTACAACGATATTGCCGGAAGGAGCTGCGGCGAACCGTCAAGCGCAATAAGGGCGCGGGTGAACGCGGCGCGCGCCATACAATCGCGCCGCTATGCCGGCACGGGAGTATTGTTCAATGCGCAGCTTACAAACCGAATGATGAACCAATACTGTGTGCTTACGGCGGATGCGGAATCGCTTATGAAAAAGGCGTTTGCGTCGCTAAAGCTAAGCGCCCGCGCGTATACAAGGCTGCTTAAGGTATCCCGCACGATAGCGGACCTTTCGGCAAGCGAATGCATAGGGGCGGAGCATATAGCCGAAGCCATACAGTACCGAAGCCTTGAATCCAAATATTGGGGCGAGATAAGATGAAAACACGGCTGAGCGATGAGGACAGGGCCTTATTATGGCTCAATATAACGCTTGGTTCAAGCACGGCGCGCGTAAGAAAAATGCTGGAGGCTTTTGACGGCAGCGCGGAGGAGGCTTTCCGTGCGGCGGCGAAGAACGATATTCCGCAATTCAAATTCCTTAATGACGAACGTCGTGCGGATATGCATAACCACGCAACGCAAAGGTATATTCATCGCATAGAAGAACGGCTTGAGGAGCTTGAAATAAGCGTTGCAACAATAAATTCGGACTGTTATCCTATGTTGCTTAAAAACATATACGATCCGCCGTATGTGCTGTTCTATAAGGGCACGCTGTATTCTGAACACAGGCTGCCCATAGCCATAATAGGCGCACGGGAGCCATCGGATTACGGCAGGCGAATGGCGCGGCAGATTGCGGAGGATTTGGCGCGCTCGGGCGCATGCATAATATCCGGCCTTGCTTACGGGCTGGACAGGGTTGCGGCGGAGGGCGCGCTTGATGCGGAGGGCAACGACTATCCAACCATTGCCGTGCTTGGCAACGGGCCGAACATAGTTTATCCGAGCATGAACAGGGATGTATACGAGCTGATAGCCAAGCGCGGGGCGATAGTATCCGAATTCATGCCGGGCATTGCGCCAACGCCGAGCCATTTTCCGATGCGCAACCGAATAATAAGCGGCCTTTCGCGCGGGGTGATAGTTGTTGAAGCGCGGGAGAAGAGCGGAACGTTTATAACGGTTGACTGCGCCCTTGAACAGGGCAGGGATGTTTTTGCCATACCCGGCAGGGTAAGCGACGAATTGAGCATGGGTACGAATAATCTTATACGCGACGGGCTTGCTAAAATAACGCTCAGCGCGGAGGACGTGCTTGAAGAATACGGCATAAAGCCAAGGAATGAGGAGCGCAAGGCGGTGGTTGCCGCGGAGCTTTCGTTTGAGCAGGAATTGGTGCATAGGCTGCTTATGGCGGGGGAAAGAACATATGACGAATTGGCGGAGCTTACGGGGTTTGATGCCGGCAAATTAAATTCAACCTTGACAGGGATGGAATTATCGGGAATAATTAAGCAATCTGCGGGCAGACTTTTTGGTCTGTAAGGCAAAATAGCAAATTGAACCCGGGAGGGGGTATACAAATGGCGGATAATCTGGTTATAGTCGAGTCTCCGGCCAAGGCTAAGACGATTGGCAAATTCTTGGGCAGCAAATACAAGGTGGTTGCATCAAACGGCCATGTTAGGGATTTGCCCAAAAGCCAGCTTGGCGTGGACGAGGCGAACGACTTTGAACCCAAATACATAACGTTAAGAGGACGCGGAGAGGTGCTGGACCGCATAAGGCGCGAAGCTAAGGGAGCAAAGCGCGTTCTTCTGGCAACCGACCCTGATATGGAAGGCGAAGCCATAAGCTGGCACCTTGCGCATATACTCAAGCTTGATCCGAATTCTAACTGCCGCATAGTTTTCAATGAAATAACGGCTAATACGGTTAAGAATTCCGTAAAGCACCCAAGGTGCATAGATATGGACCTTGTTGACGCGCAGCAGGCAAGGCGCGTGCTGGATAGGCTGGTGGGCTATAAAATAAGCCCCATACTTTGGGCAAAGGTCAGGAAGGGGCTGAGCGCGGGCCGCGTGCAGTCCGTTGCCACGCGCATAATTTGCGACCGTGAGCAGGAGATAAACGACTTTATTCCCGAAGAATACTGGATTGTTAGCGCAAACCTAAAGGCCAAGGGCATAAAAAAGGCCGTTGACGCCAAATTCTATGGCTACGGCGATAAAAAGACGGAGCTTAAATGCGAAGCGGACGCAAAGAAGGTTGTTGACGCGGCAACGGGCGCAAGCTTTAACGTTACGGACGTTAAAAATGCCGTAAAGACCCGCCATGCGCCCGCCCCGTTCACAACCAGCAGTTTACAGCAGGAAGCTTCAAGAAAGCTTGGCTTTACCGCAAAGCTTACAATGCTTGTTGCCCAGCAGCTTTATGAAGGCATAGAGCTTCAGGGCAGGGGCGTGACCGGACTTATAACATACATGAGGACGGACTCCGTGCGCGTATCGGAGGAAGCGCAGAAGGCGGCGCTGGAGCTGATAGGCAGCAAATACGGCGCAAGCTACGTTCCGGCAACGCCGAATATATACAAGGGCCGCAAGGGTGCGCAGGACGCGCACGAGGCCGTTCGCCCGTCGTATGTTGAGCTTACCCCCATTGAGGTAAAGGATTCGCTCAGCAATCAGCAGTTTAAGCTTTATAAGCTGATATATGAGCGCTTCATGGCAAGCCAGATGGCGGAAACGGTATACGAAACAAATACCGTTTCATTCGATGCAAACGGCTGCACATTCCGCGCAAGCGGTCAGCGAACCATATTCGACGGATATACGATAGTATATATAGAAGGCCGTGACGATGTGCAGGAAAAGGACGTTGCGTTGCCGGAGATACACCAGGGCGATGTTTTTAGCGCCAACAGGATAGAAAGCGAGCAGCGGTTCACGCAGCCGCCGCCGCGCTATACAGAGGCTACGCTCGTTAAAACCCTTGAAGAGAAGGGCATAGGCAGGCCGAGCACATATTCGCCCACGATTTCCACAATAATCGAGCGCGGCTATGTTAAGCGCGAAAAGAAAACGCTGTACCCAACGGAGCTGGGCTTCATAGTTACCCAAATAATGAAGGATAACTTTGAAAACATAGTGGACGTTAAATTCACGGCGGATATGGAAAGCGAGCTTGACCATATAAAGGACGGCGAATGTCAATGGAAAAGCGTTGTGCGGGACTTTTACGGTCCGTTTATGAAGGATGTTGAAAAGGCGTCCGAAACGATTGAAAAGGTCAATGTGCCGGACGAAGTATCGGACGTGGTGTGCGATAAATGCGGCGCTATGATGGTATATAAAATGGGGCGCTTCGGCAAATTCCTTGCCTGCCCCAATTTCCCGGAATGCCGCAATACCAAGGCAATAGTTGAAAAGATAAGCGTTCCCTGTCCCAAATGCGGCGCGGCGCTTATAAAGCGCAAAACAAAGCGGGGCAAAACATTCTACGGCTGCGAAAAGTATCCCGATTGCGACTTTGTATCATGGGATATGCCAAGCGGCGAAAAATGCCCAAAGTGCGGCGCAATGATGGTCAATAAGGTCGGCCCGCGCGGAAAATACGTGGCCTGCTCGGATAAGGACTGCGGCTATATTGAAAGAAGCGCCAAGAAGGGAACGGAAAACGATGACGAAAAGTAAACCGAAGGTTTCCGTCATAGGGGCGGGGCTTGCGGGATGCGAGGCCGCGTATCAGCTTGCGGAGCGCGGCATTGCCGTATCATTATACGAAATGAAGCCCAATAGATTTTCCCCCGCGCATAAGCTAAGCGGCTTTTGCGAGCTTGTATGCTCCAATTCGCTGCGTTCGGACAGGCTGCAAAACGGCGTTGGACTGCTGAAGGCGGAAATGCGGAAACTCGGCTCAATCGTTATGCAGTGCGCGGAGCAAAGCCGCGTACCCGCAGGCGGCGCATTGGCCGTGGATAGGGATATATTTTCGGCACTTGTTACGGAGCGCCTAAGCAAGCACGAGAACATAACCGTTGAACGCGGCGAGGTCACGTCCATTCCCGATGCGCCCGCAATAGTTGCCACGGGCCCGCTTACGGACGGCGCAATGCTTGAAGCGATAGAGAATTTCTTTGGCGAGGGGCTGCATTTTTACGATGCGGTAGCGCCGGTTATAAGCGCGGAATCGCTTGACATGGGCAAAATATTCGAAGGCTCGCGCTATGAGCGCGGAAACGATTACCTTAATTGCCCCATGGATAGGGAGGAGTATTTCACCTTTATAAACAATCTTATAACGGCGGAAACCGCCCCGCTGCACGACTTTGAAACGCCGCGCGTTTTTGAAGGCTGTATGCCCGTTGAGGTAATGGCAAAGCGCGGGCCTATGACGCTTGCCTACGGCCCGCTAAAGCCCGTCGGCATAATTGATCCGCGCACGGGCAAGCGCCCGTATGCCGTGGTTCAGCTTAGGAAGGAAAACAACGAAGCCACGCTTTATAACATAGTCGGCTTTCAGACGAATCTTAAATTCGGCGAACAGAAGCGCGTGTTCGGCATGATACCCGGACTTGAAAACGCGGAATTCGTGCGCTACGGCGTTATGCACAGGAACACATTTATAAATTCTCCCGGCAAGCTTACGCCGCAGTTTGAATGCGCTGCAAGGCCAATGCTGTATTTTGCGGGACAGATGACGGGCGTTGAGGGCTATGTTGAAAGCGCGGCAAGCGGTATGCTTGCGGGCATAGACCTTGCGCTGAAGCTCAACGGCGAAGAAGGCGTGGATTTCGGCTCCAAAACGGCGATAGGCGCGCTCGGGCGCTATGTGTCCTGCTACAATGGGTCGGACTTTCAGCCCATGAACATTAGCTTCGGCATAATAGAAGGGCTTTCAAATGCGCCCAAGAACAAGCAGGAGCGCTATACGCTCATAGCCGAACGCTCACTTGAAATAATCGATTCCATCGCGGAAAAAATCGGCATAAACGGCACAAAATCGGCAACCGAATGCGAATAAAATGTAAAGCATTGTGAATTCCGCCCCACTTTGCACGGATATATGGTATTATCATAAAAAGCTTTATTCCGCCGCAAAGTGAAGGGCGGATATTTGAAAGGCGGTAAATAATTATGCAGCAGATGCTTGGAACCACAATAGTCGCCGTGAAGAAAAACGGCAAATGCGCCGTTGCGGGCGACGGTCAGGTAACCTTTGGCGAAAATACAATAATGAAGCACACCACAAAAAAGGTGCGCAGAATATATCACGACAGCGTTATTACGGGCTTTGCGGGAACGGTGGCGGATGCGTTTTCGCTGCTGGAAAGATTTGAAGCAAAGCTTGAAAAATACAGCGGTAGCTTAAAGCGCGCGGCGGTTTCGCTTGCGCAGGAATGGCGCGCGGATAAGGCGCTGCGCCAGCTTAACGCAATGCTTATAGTTGCCGATAAGGAAGAATTGCTCATTGTAAGCGGCACGGGCGAGGTAATAGACCCCGACGACGGCATAGCCGCCATAGGCTCAGGCGGCATGTTCGCGCTTAGCGCGGCAAAGGCGCTGAAGGAGAATACGGAGCTTAGCGCGGCGGAGATAGCTACAAAGGCCATAAAGATTGCAAGTGATATTTGCATATATACAAACAGCAATATCACCATGGAGGAAATATGATGTTTACGCCAAGAGAAACGGTAGAAGCACTTGATAAATACATTGTAGGGCAGGATGAAGCAAAGCGCGCTGTTGCAATAGCGTTAAGGAACAGATACCGCCGCTCCCGCCTTTCCCCAGAAATGCGGGAGGAGATAACCCCTAAAAATATAATAATGGTAGGCCCCACGGGCGTAGGCAAAACGGAAATTGCAAGAAGGCTTGCAAAGCTTGTTGATGCGCCGCTTGTGAAGGTGGAAGCCACAAAGTTCACCGAGGTGGGCTATGTTGGGCGCGATGTTGATTCAATAGTAAGGGACTTGGTGGAAGCTTCGATACGCCTTTGCAAGCAAAAGCGCTATGAAGCCGTGGAAACCGTTGCAAAGGCGGCCGCAGAGCAAAGGCTTGTTGAATTGCTTATGCCGGGCGCGGGCAAAAGGCAGCAAAAGCCGTTCAACCCGCTCCAGCTTTTGCTCGGCTCCGGCGGCACGCAGAACGCGGAAAGCGAAAAGGAGCTTAGCGAGGAAGAAAAGACGGAACATCTTAACAGGCGGCAGCAGATAGCGCAGCAGCTTTCAAGCGGTCAGCTTGAAAACGAGCTTGTGGAGGTTGAGGTGGAGCAGCAAAGCACCGGCAGCGATACAATGCTTGCCATGGGCATAGACATAAACCTTAACGAGATGATGGGCGGCCTTATTCCCAAGAATAAGAAAAAACGCCGCGTAAAGGTGAGCGAAGCGCGCCGCATACTTACGCAGGAAGAGTCCGATAAGCTTATAGACATGGATGAGGTTATACGCGAAGCCATAGACAAGGCCGAGCAGGATGGCATAGTGTTTATAGACGAGATAGATAAAATTGCCGGAAGCGACCGCGCAAGCGGGCCTGACGTATCGCGCGAGGGCGTGCAGAGGGATATATTGCCGATAGTTGAAGGCTGCACGGTGAACACAAAATACGGGCCTGTTAAAACCGATTTTATGCTATTCATTGCGGCGGGCGCGTTCCATGTTTCCAAAATATCCGATCTTATTCCGGAGCTTCAGGGCAGATTCCCCATAAAGGTCAATCTTAACCCGCTTACGGTGGAGGATTACAAGCGCATACTGCATCAGCCGGAGCATGCCATAACCAAGCAATACGAAGCGCTGCTTGCAACGGATGATGTTCAGCTTGAATTTACGGATGATGCGCTGGACGCCATAGCGCGCTATGCTTATACTGCGAACGAAACGAGCGAGAATATAGGCGCAAGGCGGCTGCATACAATAGTTGAAAACCTGCTTAACGATATATCGTTTAATGCCGGTGGCGATCATCCTATGGTCAAGGTAGTGGTCGATGCGGGCTATGTAAAGGAGCATATGCCGCCCGAGCTTAACGGCGAGGATCTTGGCAAATTCATACTATGATAAGGCATACGGCGTGCATAATAATACTGGCGGCTGTAATGATGCTTGCCGGCTGCATGGCCGCATCGCAAACGGGCAACTTCTCCGCAGTCGTGCGCGTTGAAGCGGTTGAAGTGCCGGAGGATACGCATGCTCCCGCCGATACTGTCGAGCCCTCGCCGCCGCTTGCGGTGCAGCCGCCGCCCGCAACCCCGCCCGTAACAATGGCGGTGCTTATGCCCGTTATTGACGCGGAGCCGACGTTTGAGCCTGAGCCGACGCCAAGCGGTGAACCGACTATTGAGCCTACGCCCACGGCAACGACAGAGCCGACAGAGCCGCCCGAACCCACAAAGTCTCCCGAACCCACAAAATCACCTAAGCCGACAAAGTCGCCAGAACCTACCAAAACGCCGGCCTCAACGCCAAAGTACGAGGTTATAGATTTGGAGAAAAAAGCGGCGTATCTTGATGCGGGTTCGGCAAATTTCAGGAAAGGGCCGGGGCTTGATTATAAAATAATAGAAGAGCTGAAAGAAAACGCCGTATTCACGGTTGTAGGGAAATCCGGCGAATGGCTGAAAATTAAATACGAAGGCACATACGGCTTTATATTGGCTGAATTTGTGGAATACGGCGCACCGCCTACGCCCACGCCCAAGCAGACCGTGAAGCCTACGGCAACGCCCAAGCCCACAAGGTCACCCGCGCCGACAGCCGAGCCTACAAAGCAGCCGGAAAGCAACGCGAACGGAGGCGTTAACAGCGGCGATTATTTTTCCTCCGGCGGCGGGTACAGCGCGGACGAGCTTCTGCTAATTGCGCAGGTGGTGCAGGAGGAAGCGAAGGGTACGGACGTTGAAGCGCGCGCGGCCGTGGCGAACATAATATACAACCGCCTAAACAGCTCTAAATTCCCCAATAGCGTGGAAGGCGTTTTGTTCCAGAAAAACCAGTTTACCGTTACCAGGAACGAAGAAAAGCTTCGCGCGGTGATGCCGATAAGCAAAACAGTTGAGGCCGTGAACCAAGTTTTTATAAGGGGAGATAGGATTTTACCTGATGACGTGCTGTACTTCCGCTCCTCAAAAAAAGGCACATTATGGGATAAAAGGGTATATTACGCAACATACGGCGGAAATTCCTTTTTCTACTAAGGCCGGACATGCTTAAACAAGCGACTGATAAGCCAAACTAATACCGCATTTTCATTTCAAAGGAAAGGCGGTATTTTTTTATGAAAGCCGTTATTATGGCAGGCGGGGACGGAAAACGCCTGCGCCCGCTTAGCTGCACCATGCCAAAGCCGATGGTGCCGCTGCTGAACAAGCCCGTGCTTGGCTATTGCTTAGAGCTTATCAAAAAGCATGGCTTTGACGAAGCCGTGCTTACCCTTAGGTATCTTCCTAACGTTATACGCCGCTATGTAGGCGACGGCAGCGCATTCGGCATAAGGGCAGAATGCTCGGTGGAGGAAAGGCCGATGGGTACGGCTGGGGGAGTTAGGCATGCGCTTAAACAGGCGGAGGACAGCGTACTTGTAATGAGCGGGGACGCGATGTGCGATTTTGACCTATCATACGCCATGCAGGAGCATAAACGCAGCGGCGCGGCGGCGACGATACTGCTGAAAAAAGTGAAGGTTCCCATGGAATACGGGGTTGTGCTGAAGGATAAGGACGGCTTCATAAGCCGCTTTATAGAAAAGCCATCCGCGGCGGAGGTGTTCAGCGACCTTGTGAACACAGGCATATACATAATAGAACCGAGTGTGCTGGACATGATACCGGACGGCATGGAATACGATTTTTCAAAGGATCTTTTTCCGCGTATGCTGCGCACGGGCATGAAAATATTCGGCCACGAGGCGGAAGGCTACTGGAGCGACATTGGCGATTTGACGCAATATGCGCTTACGCAGGCGGATATGCTAAGCGGAAAGTGTACGTTCAAAACGGCCGCCGTACGGACAAGAGATGGCGTATACATAGAGGACGGCGCCAAAATATCCGAAAGAGCCGTGCTTGCCGCGCCGTGCTACATAGGCAGCGACGCCGAAATAGGCGCAAAGGCATACTTGGGCGCGAACAGCGTGGTGTGCACGGGTGCAAGGATAGGCGAAAGATGCAGCGTAAAGCGGAGCATACTGCTGCCGAATGTGCGGCTGAGGGAAGGCGCGGAGCTGCGCGGGGCAATACTTTGCGAAAACGTGCAGGCAGGGCGCGACAGCGTGATATATGAAGGCGCGGTTGCTGGAGCAGGGTGCGACATAGGGGCGCGTTCAACCGTTGGCGAAGGGGTGAAGCTTTGGCCGTATAAGCGGCTGGAGGCGGACGGCGAATACAGGGAAAACGTTATATGGCGGGATGAGTGCGCGGCATGTGCGGAGGAAAGGCCGGAGGCGGGCTATGCGGACAGGGAATTGAGCGCGGAAAAGGCGGCGCGCATAGGCGCGGCGTTTGCGTCCACAGCCAAGCTGCCCGCCGAGCTTGCAATCGCTGCCGACGGTGCGCAGCAATGCGTTATGCTTAAATACGCGGTTATGGCGGGCATGGCCTCTCAGGGCGTTGACGTATGGGACGCGGGCATATGCTCGCCATCCGCATTGGGTCACGCAATACGCGGCTATGCGTTTGACGGCGGAATATTCATATCGCATTTGGACGCGGAGCGCCATATGGTGGGCATGGAGCTTATGGACGGGTTTGGCCTTGGCATCACCAATGAAACAAGGCGAAAATTCGTGAACGGCTTCCGCGAAGGCGACAGGCAGAGCGTTACGCACAGCCGCCTTGGCATAATACAAAGACTGAACGGCGTATCAAGGGCGTATGAGGCTTCGCTTAGGTCTAAGCTTGGGCGCAGTACCGCCTATGATGATAAAGAAGCATGCGTGCTGATAGCGCACGACAGGCCGCTTTTTGACGCCGTGGCAAACGTGCTGATACGCGCAGGCATAGACGTGCGCTTTTGTGGGGATGCGGAGGAAACGAAGCTGCCATCGATAATGACGCGGCTTAAAGCGAAGCTTTGCATAGGGCGCGGCGAAAGCGGGATATGGGCGATAGCCGAAAACAGGCGGCTTAATGAGGACGAGGTTCGGGCGATATTGATAATAGCGGCGGCGCGTTCGGGGCAGCGCGCGGCGGTGGTGGCGGCTGATATGCCGCAGGAGCTGTGTTCGCTCATATCCACGGAGGGCATGGAGCTTATAAAAGCGCCGCGTGCGGGCTACGGCGCGGAGCATACGGCCATGGAGCGCGGGCTTTGGCAGGATGAATTATACGAAGCCGAGGCGGCGGCAATAAGGCTGTGCGCACTTGAACGCGAAGGGAAGCTGGATGAGATAATTGTGCTTTTGCCGGAGATAGCAAAGGAGCAGAGCGAGGTAAAATGCAGCTGGAAGGAAATAGGCCGCGTTTTGAGGAGCCTTGTTGAAGGCGGCAGGGAGGAGGACATGGAGCTGATAGAGGGCGTAAGGATAGCATCCGACGAAGGCTGGGTATTGGTGCGCCCGGACAAGGGATTGAAGGGATGCAGCATAAGGGCGGAAAGCTTCCGCGAGGAATACGCAAAGGAGCTTTGCGATATTTATAGCGAAAAAATAAAGGCGATACTTTCGGATAAAAACGATAATGCTTGACCCAAGCGGCGCTGCGGGCTAAAATAGCAAGGTATAAATTGCTTTTACGGAGGGCGCAGAAGTGCTTAACATAGTATTGGTTGAACCCGAAATACCGGAAAACACAGGCAATATTTCACGAACCTGCTCCGTAACGGGCGCGCGGCTGCATCTTGTAAGGCCGCTTGGGTTCAGCGTGGATGATAAGCATCTTAAAAGGGCGGGTCTTGATTACTGGCAGTATCTTGACATAACGTATTACGATTCTTTTGAAGAGGTGGAGGAGAAGA